>NZ_JBEOMB010000013.1:0-114087 GCF_046000175.1 Rhodoplanes sp. SY1 | reverse complement strand
TCAAACGCGATTCCCCTGCCCTTGTGGGGGAGGGTTGGGGAGGGGGGTAGCCACACCCGCGACCATCTCTACCAACACAAGGAGCACCATCCCGTCCTCACCGCCCCCTGTCGTCGAGCGACACCCAGTAGGTGCCGTGCATGGGGACGGCGAGCAGCGTCTCGTTGGCGACCTTCAGGCTCGCGTCGGGATCGACATCGCCGAACAGCTTCGGATGGAACCACTTGGCGAGCGCCTCGAGGGCCAGCACGTTGAGCGGGAAGTTGCCGAACAGGTGCCACAGCCCGTGCACGCGCCCGCTGCGCACCGCCGCGATGTCGGCGAGGCCGGGGGACCTCACGATGCCCTGGAGCTTGGCGCGCGATTCCGCCGGGTCGACGCCCGGCCCGAGCACCAGCCCCCCGGTGCCGGCGAGATGCTGCCCGCCGGTGCCGACATAGACCTCCGGGTCGCGCCCCATCACGTATTCGAGGCTGATCGGGCCGAACGGCGTCTTCAGCACATCGACCGCGATGTTGGTGCCGCCGGCGGGATCGATGAAGGCCCCGATGGTGGCACGTCCGGGCGCATTGCAGCACTCGTTGAGCCCGGCATGGGCGTTCATCAACACGGTCGGCGCCACCGGCCTCGCCGCGGCGAGGCGGTCGCGGATCCGCCCTGCCCGGCTCTCGTGGAACTGGACCACGCGCTCGGCGGCGTCCTCGCGGCCGAGCACGCGGCCGAGCAGCCGCAGGCTCGGCACGATGTTGTCGAGCGGCTTGGCGATCAGATCGACGAAGACGACCGGCACGCCGGCGGCGGCGAAGCGATCGAGCGTCTCCTTCGAGCGCAGCGACGGTCCGTAGCCGCCGGACAGGATCGCCAGGTCGGGGCTGGTCGCCAGCGCCTGCTCGATGGAGAATGTCTCCTCGCTGCCGCGTCCGACGATCGGCACGTCGGCGATGGCCGGAAACCGTTCCAAATAACGGCCATACGTCACCTTGTCCTGGCGGACGAGATCGCCGGGCCAGCCGGCGAGCAGCGACACCGGATCGGGGTGGACGAGCGACAGCGTGATCAGCTGGCGCCCCTCGCCGAGCACGATGCGCTTCACCGGTCGGGCGATCTCGACCCGGCGGCCGGCGACGTCCGTCACCGTGATCACGTCGTGCGCCGCGCGGGCGCGGCGCGGTGCCAGCGTGCCCGCCGCCGCGGCGGCGCCGGTCGTGAGAAGGGTGCGGCGGGACAGCGTCATGGGTTGCTCCGCAGCGGCCGGCCGAGCGCCAGCGTGACGGCGCGCGAGATCGCGGCCGGGACCACCGAGACATGGTCCTCGTCAGGAAACTCCACGTAGTCGACCGCGAGCCCGCGGCCCGCGAGCGGGGCGAGGCGGCCCGCCATCTCGCGCGCGTTGTCGATCATGCGGTTGCGCCGCTTCCAGGCGGCCCGCGTGTCGGCGTCGGCGCCGTCGCGCTCGACCGTGGTCGGCTCCTGCTCGCAGCCGCCCATGGTGATCAGCAGGCGCAGATCGGCGTCGGGCCGCAGCGCCGCGACGAAATCGCGCTCGTGCGCCAGGATCACCCGGTCGGCGAACCAGATCGACGGGCTCGCCGCCACATGAGTGCGGAACAGGCCCGGCCGCGTGAACAAGGTGTAGAGCGTGAACAGCCCGCCGAACGAGTGGCCGAACAGCGTGCGGCGCGCCGGGTCGAGCGGGAAATCGCGGCCGATCGCCGGCAGCACGTCGGCCTCGATGAAATCCAGGAACGCATCGGCCCCGCCGACCGGTGGCCAGGCCGCGCCGTCCGGCCGCGGCGGCATCTCGAGCGGCCCGCGCGGCGCCGGCGTGTAGTCGTAGGTGCGCCGGACGAGATTGAGCGGCTCGTCGGTCGGATAGCCGAGCCCGACCACCACGGCCGGCACCACGCCAGTCACCTCTGCGCGCCGCGAGCGAAGGCCCACCGCCTCGGAGACTGTCGCGAAGGCGGCGTTGGCGTCGGTGATCACGATCAGCGGATAGCCGGCCGACGACGGCGGCTTTCCGTGCGGGTGCGCGACGAAGACGCGATGCTCCAGCCCGCCGCGTGGGCGCAGCGCCAGCACCTGCGTGTGCGGCAACGCCGCCGGCGGGGGGCAGAGGCCGGCGGCGTCGAGACGGTCACGGCGCACCGCGACCGCCGGTCCTGAGGATCGCATCACCAGCGATACCTCGCGGTCGCCAGGATGGTGCGCCGCGTGCCGAAGTAGCAGCCGGTGTCGAAGCTGCCGCTGCCGGCGCTGCAGGAGGCGACGTACTCCTTGTCGAACAGGTTGGAGGCGTTGAGCGACAGGCGCAGGCCCTTCAGCTTCGGTTCGATATAGTCGAAGTCGAAATGGACGGCGGCGTCGACCAGCGTGAAGGCCGGCACCTCGAGCGTGTTGGCGACGTCACCATAGGTCGACGAGACGTGGCGCACGCCGGCGCCGAGACCGAGTCCCGCGAACGGGCCGTCGCGGAACGTGTACATGCCCCACACCGAGCCGAAATACTCGGGCACCTGGATGGGCCGCTTGCCGAGGCTGGTGTCGTTCGCCTGCGTCACCACCATGTCCTGCCACGTGAAGGCGCCGAGCAGGTCGATGTTGCGGTTGATGCTCGCCTTGGCCTCGAGCTCGACGCCGCGGGTGCGCACCGCGCCGGTCTGCACGCTGCACGAGCTCGACGGCGTGGTGCCGCAACCCTTGTGGGTCGGATCGGTGTCGGGCGTCTGCACGTTGTACTGGGTGAGCTCGTAGACGGCCGCCGTGAACAGCATGTTGGTGCCGGGCGGCTGATACTTGAGGCCGGCCTCGACCTGCTCGCCGGTGGTCGGCTTGAACGGCCGCTTGTAGTAGTCGAGTGTCGAGCCGGTCACCGGCTCGAACGAGGTCGAGTAGCTGATGTAGGGCGCCAGCCCGTTCTCGAAATGATAGAGCAGGCCGGCCCGCCAGGTGGTCGCCTCGTCGGTCTGCGACGCCGCCGTGACGGCGCCCGACGCGATGGTGACCTGGTCGAAGTCGAAGCTCGCCCGATCGCGCCGGACGCCGAACATCCCGATCAGGTTGCCGAGCCGGATCTGGTCCTGGACGTAGAGGCCGAGCTGGTCGTTGGTCTGCTTGGCGTCGGTCGTATAGGCCGGAATGGTGATGTTCTGCCAGTACTGCGGCGCGAGGAAGTTGATGGTCGCGACGCCAGTGCTGGCGTTGCCGAGCAGGCGGCTCGAATCGGCATACTGGTAGTCGAGGCCCATCAGCACCGTGTGCTTGAACGCGCCGGTGTAGAACTGCGCCTGCACCTGGTTGTCGGTGGCGAGCGAGTCGAGCTCGTCCTTCACGTTCGACTTGGAGCGGTTGATGATCGACTGCGCCGCGTTGGCGTAGCTGGTGGGCGAGAGGCCGCGGAAGTTGGTCTCGAGATGCATGATCCGGGTGTTCTGGCGGACCGTCCAGACATCGTTGAAGCGGTGCTCGAACAGCGAGGTGAGCGAGGTCTGCTTGCGCTCGAACACCTCGTAGCCCGGGTCCGAGACGTTGAAGGTCGACGCGATCCAGCCGCTCCGGCTCGGCATCACGGTGCCTTCCTTGGGCAGGAACACCGAGTAGAAGCTGTTCGGATCCTGGGTGTGGTTGGCGAGCAGCGTCCAGGTGGTGTCGCTGTTGGGCTTCCAGGTCAGCGCCGGGGCGAGCACGTAGCGGTCGTCCTCGGTGTAGTCGACCTGGGTGCTGGAGTTGCGGGCGAGGCCGGTCAGCCGATAGAGCCAGTGGCCGTCCTTGTCGATCGGGCCGGAGAAGTCGAACGTGCCCTGCAGGCGCTCGAAATTTCCGCCCGTGACCTGCACCTCGTGGAACGGCTTGTCGAGCGGCCGCTTGGTCACGAGGTTGATCATGCCGCCCAGATTGGTCTGGCCGTACAGGATCGACGAGGGGCCGCGCAGCACCTCGATCCGCTCCAGCGTGTAGGGATCGATGGTCGGCACCGCGAACGAGATGCCGCGCTGCAGCTTGAGCCCGTCCTGGAAGCCGACGAAGCCCTGCAGCACGCCGAGATTGCCGCCGTAGCCGCGCACCGGGATGATGTCGAAGCGGCTCGCCGGCCGCAGATCGGTGAGCACGCCCGGCGTGTAGCGCAGCGCCTGGCTGACGCTCTGGGCCTGCTGATCCTCCATCTGATCACGGGTGACGATCGACACCGACTCGGGCGTCTCGACCACCGGCGTGTTGGTCTTGGTGCCGGTCATGCTGCGGTCGGCGACGTAGCCGTCGACCGGGCCGACGGCGCTCCCCGAGGTCGCCGCGACGCCGCGCGTCGCCGTGACGGTGCCACCGGCACCCGGCGCCGTCGCCTCGCCGCCGCCGCTGCCGCCGGTGTCGCGATCCCCCTCGACCCGGATGGTCGGCAGGGCCGTGCTCTGCGCGAGCGCCGATGCCGCGAGCGTGCCAGTCAGCATCGTCGTGGCGAGCAACAGGCCGACGATCCGCACGGATCCGCTGGTCGATGTCGTGTGAGTCATGGTCAGCCCCTGTCGTCGCACTCACGGCCGTAGCCGCGTCACACCCGTCCTCAAGTGATCCCGACAGTTAACCGGGGTCGGAGGAGGCGTACATTCGACAGGGCGTGTATTTCCTTTGCGAAATCACCAAACGCCTACGACAATGGGCTTGCTTGATGCAATTCTAGACTTCGAAGTTTAGAGCTATACCATTTCGAAATCGCCGGAGAGCCGTTGACGTCACTGTCGCGCTGAACGAAGTTGCTGGCGTGATCGATCGGACGGCACCTTGAGCGACATCTCGATGAACGCGAGCCAGGACGGCCCGGGCGCACGGCTCGTGCGGCATCGCGATCTGCGTCGCTGGGCCAAGGCAGCGGACTTCCGGCTCGTCGCCCCGGTGCTCGACGACGACGCGGCGCTGCTGCGCGGCGACTTCGTCCAGCTCGTGCTGCGCTCCGGCCTGCAGCTCCACGCCACCGACGTGTGGGATCTGCACGACCTGGAGACCCAGGCCGTGCAGGAGCCCGGGCTGACCTTCTCGCTGTTCCTCGAGGGCGGCGTCACGGCCCATGTGGGCGAGCGTGCCTTCGCCATGGGGCGGCGCGACGGCACGAGCGGCCCGATCGAGGCCGTGGTTGTCGCCCGCGCGCGGCGCGAGATGTTCCGCCGGGTCTCGGCCTGCGGCACCCATATCCGCAAGGTCACCGTGACGGTGTCGCCGCAATGGCTGGAGGAGAGCGGCCTCGACACCATCGAGGATCACCGCGGCGTGCTGGCGTTCAGCCGCTCGCATCTCGCCAGCCTGCGCTGGACGCCGTCAGCGCGGCTGGTCTCGCTGGTCGAGCAGATTCTCAAGCCGCCGCCCTACGCGCCGCTGATGCGCAACCTGTACGTGGAGAGCCGGACGCTCGACATCGTCGGCGAGGCGCTCAACGCGGTCGCGCACGCCGACATCGCCGCTCAGGACAGGACCGCCGCGGCGATGCTGCGGCCGAAGGACTATGCCCGGGTGCGCGCCGTCTGCGAGTTCGTCGACGCCCATCTGGACGATGCCGTGACGCTCGACACGGTCGCCCGCCATGTCGGCATGAGCGTCTCGACCCTGCAGCGGGTGTTCCGGGCGGCGCGCGGGACGACGGTCGTCGACCACATCCGGGCCCGCAAGCTGGAGCGCGCCCGCGAGGCGCTGGAGCGCGACGGCGTCTCGGTCAACGAGGCGGCGTTCATCGCCGGCTACGCCAACCCGGCGAATTTCGCCACCGCCTTCAAGCGCACCTTCGGCGTGCCGCCACGCCATTTTCGCGCCCGCCTGTAGGCGCGTTTCCGGCAGTCGCAGCTCGCCGGATCTGCGCCGCCGTCACACCGACCGGCTCCTCGAGAGCATCGGAGAGGTCGCCGGGGCACGGCCCGCCGGGACCGGCCCGGCCGTGCTCCGGTCGCTCCGCGACCGATGCGACGATCGCCTTACTTCGGCAGGACCGGCGTCTCGGGCAGGAAACCGGGGCGCCAGATCTGCTCGGCCGCGAGCTTCTCGCCCGGGATGTCGACGTTCTTGTTCATGAAGTCGACGGTGCGCTTCATGGTGTCGAGCGAGACGGTGCCGAAGCCCTTCTTCTCGACCTCGGGGGTGACGGCGATGCGCTTGAGGATCTCGACCTCCTCGGCGACGATGTCGGGATTGAGCGCCTTGACGTACTGGATCTGGATCTGCGCCGCCTCCTTCGGGTTGGCGAGCGCGTACTGCCAGCCGCGCAGCGAGGCGCGCACGAACTTCTTCACGACGTCGGGATTCTTGGTCAGGTACTCCTCGGTGGTGCCGATCGAGTTCGAGTAGATGTCGAGCCCGAAATCGCCGAGGAACAGGCACTTCGGCTTCGCGTCCGTGACGGCCCGGCGGATCGCCGGCTCGCTCATGATGAACTGGTCGACCGAGGCGACCTTGCGGGCGGCGAGCATCGGCACGCGCGCGGCGCCGTCGATGTTCACGACCTTGAGGGTCTTGCTGTCGACCCCGTTCATCTCCATGAAGGCCTGCATGATGCGCGGCAAGAACGACGACGTGCTCGAGCCGAACTCGAGATTGGCGAGCTGTTTCGGATCGGTGACGTTGGCGCCGGGGTCGAGCGAGAACACGCAGTACGGCGGTTTCTGATAGTTCACGGCGACGATCTTGACGTTGCCGGCGGCCGAGCCCGACGCGACCAGGCTCGGGATGTCGATGAAGCCGATGTCGGCGATGCCGGTGACGACGGAGCGGATCGCGTCGGCCGTGCCCTTCGACGGGATGATGGAGACGTTCAGCCCCTCCTCCTTGTAGAAGCCCTTGCCGAGCGCCACGTACCACGGCGCGTGCCGGCCGAGGCTGATGAAGTCGAGGATGAACTTGACGTCGCGCTCCTGCGCCATCGCACTGGACGTCAGTGCGGTCGAAAGCGCGACGACCGCGCCCAATGCGGCTCCGATCAGCTTAGTGACGGTCGGCATGTCGGTTCTCCGTGATCATCCGAGCCTCGGGGGTGACGTGGACGAGACCGAGCCGTCGCATCTCACGTCAGGTGGAACGCACGTTACAGGGACGCAAAAGCCGGACCACAGGGCGGTTCATCGCGCCGCGCTCCGCTCGGCTCCCGCACAGCCGGCGAGACGATCGGCCCCGAAGGCCGCGCAGGCGTTTTCGTATCGGATGGTTCGGCGAAGCCCGGGCGGAAGATGGCCGAGATCGTGATCGGCATGGTCGGCGCCCATCGGGAACGGCCAGTCGCTGCCGAGCACGATGCGATCGGCGCCCATGACGGCGATCAGATAATCGAGATAGGCCGGGTGATGCACCAGGCTGTCGACGAAGAAGTGCTTCAGTGCATCGAGCGGCATCAGCGCGGTCTGCGGCACGCCCGGACGCTTCGTGAGAACACCCTGCTGCCAGCGGCCGGCGAGCGTCGCGGTGCAGCCGCCGCCATGGGCCAGCACGACGTGCAGGTTCGGATGACGCTCGAACACGCCGCCGAGCACGAAGCCGGCGCCCGCGAGCGTCGTCTCGTAAGGGTTGCCGAGCAGATTGGTGAGATAGTGGCGATCGAGGCGCTCGTCGGGGCAGTCGCCGGGGTGGAGGAAGGCGGCGAAGCGGCGCGCCTCCAAGAGACTCCAAAGCGGCTCGTAATCAGGATCGGCGTAGGAGCGCGCGCCGAGCGCGGTGCCGATGACGACGCCGGCCCATCCCTCGTCGAGATTTTCGGCCACCGCGACGGCGAGTTCCGGATCCTCGGTCGGCAGATAGGCGAGCGGCCGCAAGGTCGGCGCATGCGGCGCGCAGGCTTCGCGAAGACCCTCGTTGATGGCGTCCACATAGGCGCGCCGTTCCGCCGGGGCGATGTCGGGCCGGAACAGCGGCGGCGGCACCGACACGACGGCGCCGTCGAGCCCGTCGCGCCGCACCCGCTCGACCAGCGCGCCGGCCTCCGAGATCGGCCGCAGCGGCACGCCGTGCCCGCACACCTTCAGGGTGCCGGCGGCCGCCGTCATGCCCCACACGGCCCCCCGCTCCGCCGCCGCGACCAGCGCCGGCGGAATCAGGTGGGTGTGGACATCCCAGCCGCCGGGATCAGAAGGCGTCGTCATCGGGCATCGTCGTCGTTGGTATACCAGGAGGGGCGGACCGGGTAATGCGGGCCGTCGTAGATCTCGAGCAGCACCGAGGTCTCCTCGGCGATGGTCGGGCCGTGCACGCTGCCCTTCGGGTTCCAGTAGAAGCAGCCCGGCGTCAGCGTCGTGCCGGTCGGGATGTAGCGGTATCGGCCCTCCAGGCAGAACATGAACTGATTGGAGGCGTGGGCATGCGCTTCCGGCACGCCCGCCCCCTTCTCGAACCGCACGAGGCCGATCGACGCGCCGGTCTCCTCGTTGCGCCACAGCATCTTCTGCGACAAGCCCGCGAGCGACTTGGCGGCCCAGTCCATGTCGGCGGTCTGGATCAGGATTTCCTTGAACGCCGCCATCGCGTCGGCCGGCAAGGCCGATGCGCTCGCAGAACCCGCTTCGGCCGGCAAGGCCGACGGGGCTCCGGCTGGCGTCGACGACGCGGCCGGCGTCGCCGCATCGGTGCTCGGCAGCGGCGCCTCCTCGGGCGTCCAGGTGATGTGCTTGAGCTCGACCAGGCGCGACAGGTAGGTCACGTTCGACTTGTTGGTGAGCTTGTGGACGGGCCGCATGCCGTCGATGAACACGGTCGCGCCCGGCGGCTCGAAGGTGCTGCGTGTGTCGCCGAAGATCGTCTCGACCTCGTTCTCGCCGCCGTCGATCGAGACGACCGCATAAGGATGGTAGTGGATGTGGAAGTCGACCGTCTCGCCCGGCTCGACCTTCACCTCCCAGATGCGCACGTGCTCGTTCTCGAGCACGACCCGGCTGCCGATCTCGCGCAGCCTGATGCCGAGCTCCTTCGCCTTCTTCAGTCCGTGAACGTCGCTCATGGGCTCTCCTGCTCGGGCGCGTCTTCGCCGCGCTCGCGGTCATTCGGTGTCGGGTCGCTCGAGGCTCGGCAGCGGTGCGGTTTCCGGGATCCAGCGGATGTGCTTGAGCTCGATCAGCCGGGCCAGATAGGTCGTCTTGTCGCGATTGGTGAGGCGATGGACCGGTCGCATGCCGTCGATCAGCACGACATGACCGGGCGGCTCGTAGGTGGTGCGCCGATCGCCGAAGATGGTCTCGATCTCGTTCTTGCCGCCCGTCACGGCGATCACGACATAGGGATGGTAATGGATGTGCCAGCCGAGCGTCTCGCCGGGCGCGATCCGCACCTCCCAGATGCGCACATGCGCGTTGTCGAGCAGGATTTTCGATCCCACGTCGTCGAGCGTCAGGCCACGCTCGGCCGCGAGCTGGAGACCGTGGCGGTCCGTCATGGCACGCTCTCCGCCCGCGCGGGCGCGAGCGCCGCGCCGGTCTTGGCGCCGGCTGCGGGCGTGTGAAGATCGGTCGGAGTCATAACGTTGCGCAGCTCGCCGAGCCCGGTGCCACGCACGATCACCTCGTCGCCTTCGTTCAGGAAGGTCTGCGGCGTGCGGGCATTGCCGACGCCGGACGGCGTGCCGGTGAGGAACAATTCGCCGGCATGCAGCGTCATGCCGCGCGACGCCTCGGCGATCAGGGTCGGCAGGTCGAACGCCATCAGCCGCGTCGAGCCGTCCTGCAGCGTGGTGCCGTTGACGACGCATTGCAGAGTCACGTCGTGATAATCGAGCGCGTCGGCCGTGACGATCCACGGCCCGATCGGCATGGTGCCGTCGACGCTCTTGCCTTTCAGCCACTGGCCGCCATGGGCGCGCTGCACGCTGCGCAGCGAGACGTCGTTGGCGAGGCAGTAGCCCCACACGTGATCCATCGCCGTCTCGACCGGGATGTTGCGCCCGGTCTTGCCGATCACGACGGCGAGCTCGGCCTCGTAGTCCCACTGGTGCGACAGCGCGGGATCGAAGGCAATCGGATCGTACGGCCCGATCACCACGTCGGGGCGCTTGGTGAAGAAGGTCGGATGGTCGGGCTTGGGGACGTCCTGGCCCTCGCGGCGGCCGAAGCCCTCCTCGAAATGATCCCAGTAGTTCCAGCCCGTGCACAGGATGTCGCGGCCGAAGCGGCGGACCGGCGGCAGCAGCCGCGCGCCGGCGAGCGGGATTTTCTCACGTGATCGTTCCGCTGCCGCCCGAAGTCGCGAGAGTGCATCGGCGCCACCCTCCACGATGCCGACCAGATCGCCGAGATCGGCCGGCAGAAGGACGAGGGCGTCACCCTCGACCAGCGCGAGCCGCTCGCCGCCCTGATGCGCGACCGCCGCGATCCTCATGCCGCGACCCCGCTCTCGGGCACCACCGCGATGGCGTTGATCTCGATCAGATACTCAGGGTGCGCGAGCTTGGTCACCTCGACCAGCGTGGAGGCCGGCAGCGGCGGCTTGAAATACTCGCGCCGCACTTTGTGGATCTGCTGGAAGTGCTCCATGTTGCGGACATACACGTCGACCCGACACACGTGATCGAGCGTGCCGCCCGCCGTCTCCAGCGCCGACTTGATGTTCTCGATCACCTGGCGGGTCTGCGCCTCGATGTCGCCGATGCCGGCGATCGAGCCGTCGGCGCGGCGCGCCGTCATGCCGGAGACGAACACCATCTTGCCGCGCGCCTCGACCACGGCGGCCTGCGCATAGTGCCCGAGCGGCTTGATCAGCTTGTCGGTGGAGAGTTCCTGCTTGCTCATGATCGCTGCCTCCCGGGTCACGCGATGGCGCGGCCGCCGGCGGCCCGCCGCCCCGCGTTCATCTCGTCGGTGAGCCGATCGAGCGTCGCGGCGACGCTCGCCGGAATCCTGATGCGGTCGCCGCCGGCACGGCGCCGCTCCCACTCGATCTCGCCCGGCGTGTAGAGCCGCTCGACCCCGGACGCGCGCGGCGCGCTCCGGATGCGATCTCCGGCCGCCGTGGCGGCGGCGCGGAAGGCGTTCAGGTCGCCGAAATGGCCGACGTCGATTGCGACGAACAGATGCGCGCAGTCGTAGGGCTCGCCGAGGTTGCCATAGAGCGGCCGCACCGCGTCGCCGATGGCGCCGCCCGACAGGAGCCCGCACATCAGGTCGATCATGAAGGCGAGCCCGAAACCTTTCGGCCCGGCGGCGGGCAGCAGCATGCCGGCGATCGCCTCGGCCGGATCCGTGGTCGGCGCGCCGTCGGCGCGCACGGCCCAGCTCGGCGGGATCGCGCGGCCGCTCTTCTCGGCGAGCCTGATCTTGCCCATCGCGGCCTCGCTCATCGCCATGTCGAGCGCGAGCGGCGGCGCGCCGTCGCTCGGCACCGCGATGGCGAGCGGATTGTTGCCGACGGCGCGCGCCGCGCCGCCCGGCGCCGGCATCAGCGGGCGCGTGTTGCACATCACGAGGCCGATGCAGCCGTCCTCGGCGGCGATCGCCGCGTAATGGCGCGCGACGCCGAAATGAAAGGCGTGCCGCACCGCCACGATGCCGGCGCCGAGCGACTTCGCCTTGTCGACCGCGATGCGCATCGCCTGCGGCGCGGTGAGATGACCGAGTGCGTGGCCGGCGTCGAGCACCACGGCGATGCCGCGATCGCTCACCACCTCGGCCGTCTCGCGCGCCGACACCGAGCCGCGGCGCAGGCGTTCGAGATACATCTCCGCCATGGCGACGCCGTGCGAGCCGATGCCGTCGCGCTCGGCGTCGACCAGCGTCGTCGCGACCCGCTCGGACGCGGCGGCCGACAGGCCGGCGTCGGCGAACAGCGCGGCGACCCGGGCGATCAGCCCGTCGGCTTCGAGCTCGACCGTTCCGTCCGACGTCATCCGGGGGCTCCTCGATTTTCTTCTGTCGCTCGTCGCCGCCGCGGGCCGCGCTCGGCCGTCAAACGGCGGTGAGCGCGTCGGTCGCGGCCAGCACCTTCTCGGTGGTCTGGCGGATATGGGTCGCGCACAGGTGGCACGCGGTCTCGGCGTCGCGCGCCAGCACGGCCTTCATCAGGCCTTCGTGCTCGCCGATGTCGTCGCGCGGCTTCGCCGTGAAGCCGATCGAGAGCGCCACGTAGCGCTCCGCCTGGTCGAACAGCTGATCACGAAAGTTGCGCAGGAGCTCGGACGGACAGGCGTCCGACAGGCTCGCATGGAAGGCGCGGTGCTCGCGCGACCAGGTGGGCGAGATCGCGCCGGGCGCCGACGGATCGGCCTTCTGCTGGCGCGACAGGCGGTGAAAGGCGCCGAGGATGTCGGCCTCCCAGGCGACGTCGCCGGCCGCGACGGCGCGGCGGATCATTAGCGTCTCGATCTCGATGCGGGTCTCGGTGAGGTCGGTGAGATGCGCCGGCGACACCGGCGCGACCCGGAACCCCTTGTTCTCGGCGAGGACGACGAGCCCCTCCGACTCCAGCCGCATCAGCGCCTCGCGCAGCGGGCTGATGCTCATGCCGTAGCGCTCGCGCAGCTCCTCGAGGCGCAGCCGCGTGCCCGGCCGCAGGCGGCACTGCAGAATGTCGGCGCGCAGCACGTCGAGCGCGCGCCCGCCGAGAGTCTGCGGCTCGGAGAGGTCGGCGCGTCCGCGCGGAGCGGTGCGCGCATTGGTGCTGATCGGCATGGCGGTCTCGCATGGCCCGGCCCGACGCCGGAGCATGCTCCTCCTTAGCCGACCGATTTCCCAAAATCAACGGATTTTATAAAATGTATTGACGCGAGCAGACGACCGCGATCTTATAAAATCATTCTGGTGACCGCCCGTCCCGATGCGTCTCTTGCAGAGTGCGACGGCGGCGTGGATCGCCCGGGATGTGCGCCGGAGCCCCCGTACCGGCAGCAACAGAGGAGCGACGCCGATGCCCGATCGCACGAGCCCCGCAACGCGCGGCGCCGTCGCAGCGTCCGGGCCGCCGCTCGCCCCCGGCGGACGCGCAGGCCCCGCACCCGCTCCGGCTTTGCACGCAAAACCTCTGCCGGCCCGGCCGGTGTCGCCGTGAGCGCCGGCACCGTCACCATGGTCGCGGAACCGACAGCCGGGGCGCCCGGCACGCCGGCGACGAGCGGATCACCGGCTGGCGCGAGCCGGCCGTTCGGGCGCTTCCGCAACGTCCATCAGGAGTTCAGGCAGGACTCGGGCCGCCCGCTGGTGGCGATCGAGGACATCTCCTTCGATCTCGCCGAGGGCACGCTGGTCAGCCTGTTGGGACCCAGCGGCTGCGGCAAGACGAGCTTTCTGAAGATCGTCGCCGGGCTCGCCGAGGCGACCTATGGGGTGGTCGAGATCCGCGGCCAGCAGGTGACGCGCCCGCAGCCCGACTTCGGCTTCGTGTTCCAGCAGGCGAACCTGATGCCGTGGCGCACCGTGCTCGACAACGTGCTGTTCCCGATGGAGATCCTGCGCCGCAAGGATGCCGCCGCGAAGCGCCGCGCCCTGGAGCTGCTCGCCCTCGTCGGCCTCTCCGGCTTCGAGAACGCGCGGCCCTCGCAGCTCTCCGGCGGCATGCAGCAGCGCGCCGCGCTGTGCCGCGCGCTGGTGCACGAGCCGAAGCTCCTCCTGATGGACGAGCCGTTCGGCGCCCTCGACGAATTGACCCGCATGGAGATGCACGACCTGCTCCTGCAGATCCGCAAGGTCACCAACGCGACGACGCTGTTCGTCACCCACTCGATCAGCGAGGCCGTCTATCTGTCCGACGTGATCGTCGCCTTCTCCAAGCGACCGGCCCGCATCGCCGACTACATCGAGGTCGATCTGCCCTACCCCCGCACGCCGGCGCTGCGCTACGACGCGGCCTTCACCGGGTACGAGCACCGCGCCGGCATCGCTCTCGGAATCACGCGATGAAGCCCAGCAGCACCGCCCGCACCGTCGAGGCGATCGCCTATCCGATCGTCGGCATCGTCGTCGTGCTCGGCTTGTGGCAGGCCTATGTCACGGCGTTCTCGGTCAACCCGATCGTTCTGCCGGGCCCGTGGGCGATCGCCAAGGCGAGCATCCGCCACTTCGACACGCTGCTCGAGCAGACCTGGCCGACGCTCGCGGAATCGGTCTACGGCTTCGCGCTCGCCGTGGTGATCGGCGTGCCGCTCGCCGTCTGCGTCGCCAACTCGCGCATCCTCAACCTCACCTTCTACCCGATCCTGATCGCCACCCAGTCGATCCCCAAGGTCGCGGTCGCACCGATCATCCTGGTGTGGTTCGGCACCGGCATGGAGTCGAAGCTCGTCATCGCCTTCCTGGTGGCGTTCTTCCCGATCGTCGTCGACACCGCGACGGGCCTGCGAGCGACGCCGCCGGGGCTGCTCGAGCTCGCCCGCTCGGTCAGCGCCTCGCCGAGCCAGACCTTCTGGAAGGTGCAGTTCCCGGCCGCCATGCCGTTCATCATCTCGGGCGCCAAGGTCGCCGTGACGCTCGCCGTGATCGGCGCCGTGATCGGCGAGTTCGTCGGCTCCAACGAGGGGCTCGGCAACCTGCTGCTCACCGCCAACTCCCAGCTCGACGGCCCGCTCGCCTGGGCCGCGCTGGTCTGGCTCAGCATCCTCGGCATCGCGCTGTTCTTCCTGGTGGTGGTCGCCGAACGCATCCTGATGCCGTGGGGCCATCACTGACGACCCCGACGTCGCGGCCGGCGGCGTCGAGCGACGTTTCACGGGCGCCGCGCCCGCGGGGGAGACCGATCGAATGAAAGTGCGTTTCGAGGCAGACGGCGACGTGATCGTCGTCACGGGCGGGGCGAGCGGAATCGGCCGGGCGCTCGCCCGTGCCGCCGCGGCGGCCGGCGCGCGCGTCGTGGTGTGCGATGTCGACCGCGACGCGATGGCGCGCCTGCAGCGCGACGCGCCGTCGATCGCGGTGCGAGCGCTCGACGTGTCGAACCGCGACGCCGTAATGGAAACCTTCGCCGCCATCGAGGCGGAGCACGGCCGTATCGACGGCCTGGTCTGCGGCGCCGCCGTGCAGCCGCGCCGGCGCGTCGAGGACATGGACGCAGCGGCGTGGCGACGCGTCATCGGCGTCAATCTCGACGGCGTCGTGTGGTGTTATCAGGCCGTGGTCGCCGGCATGGTGCGGCGGCGCCGCGGCAGCATCGTCGCCTTCACGTCCGGCCTCGCGCACCAGGGCTGGCCGGAGGCGTCCGCCTATGCGGCCAGCAAGGCGGCGCTGATCGCCTTCGTGAAGAGCGCCGCCAAGGAGGTCGCGTCGCATCGCGTGAAGTTCAACCTGATCGCGCCGGGCGTGATCGACACGCCGCAATACCGGGCCGCCAACGAGGGCGCCGATCACGAGCGCTGGCGCGCCTCGACGGGCGTCGGGACGCCCGAAGACGTGGTCGGACCGCTGATGTTCCTCCTGTCGGACGCGGCGACCATGACGGCGTCGCTGCTCAGCCGGGACTTCGTCTATTCCGCGAGCGACGCATGAGCAGCGCTGACATCAGGAAGCCTGTCATCGTCGTCGGGGCCGGACCGGTCGGCCTGACCACGGCGCTCGGGCTCGACTTCTACGGCCTGCCCCTAAGAATCTTCGAAGAGGACGACTCGCTGTCGCTCGACACCAAGGCCGGCACGATCCTGACCCGCACCCTGGAGGCGTTCCGCCGCTACGGCGTCGCCGACCCGGTGCTCGCGAAGGCGTTGCGGGTCGACGAGATCGGCGGGCTCGACCGCGCGACCAACACGCCGACGCTGTCGGTGCGCACCGCCGTGCTGGCCGAGGACACCCGCTATCCGTTCGTCATCAACCTGCCGCAGCATCACCTCGAGCCGGTGCTGCGCGACGAGCTCGATGCGCGCTGCCCCGACGCGCTGCATCTGCGGCACCGCCTGACCTCGTTCCGGCAGACTGCCGACGGCGTGGTGGCGACCTTCGCGACGCCCGAGGGCGAGCGCGAGGTCGAGGGGTCCTATCTGCTCGCCTGCGACGGCGGCCGCAGCACGGTCCGCACGCAGCTCGGCGTGGCGGTCGACGGCGTGTCGCACGACGTGCGCTACATGCTGGTCGACCTGAAGGTCGACCTCGACGTCGAGAACCCGCGCGACTACCCGTATCTCGCCTACTTCGCCGATCCGCAGGAGTGGATGATCCTGGTGCGGCAGCCGCACTGCTGGCGCCTTCTGTTCCCGCTGCCGCCCGAGGCCGAGCCGCCCGGCCCCGACGTGCTCGCCGACAAGGCGCGGCGCTTCATCGGCGACGTACGCGACATGGAGGTGATCAACACGGTCGTCTACCGGGTCCACCATCGCATCGCCACGGAGTGGCGGCGGGACCGCGTGTTCCTGATGGGCGATGCCGCGCATCTGATCACGCCGATGTGGGCGCTCGGTCTCAACACCGGCATTCTCGATGCGATCAGCCTGCCCTGGCGCCTCGCCTGGGTGACCCGCGGATGGGCCGGCGCCGCGCTGCTCGACGGCTACGCACGCGAGCAGCAGCCGCTCGCCGTCGGCGGCTCCGGCGAGATGGCCGAGCAGGCCCGCAAATACATGGCCGGTGAAGGCGAGGTCGCCGACCTGATGTCGGGCAGCGCCTGGGGGCTCGCCGCCACCCGCACCCTGCTCGGCATCCGCATCGGCGTCGACGAGACGACGCCATGGTCGATGGTGAAGATGGATCGCGGCCCGCTGCAGGTCGGCGACCGCATGCCCGACGCCGAGCTGCACGGCCCGGACGGGCGGCCGCACCGCCTGCACGACCTGATCGACGACAGCTTCGTCGCGCTCCATTTCACCGACGCGCGTCGGCGGCCGGCGATCCCGCACGCCGGCGTGCCCGGCCTGAAGCATTATGTCGTCTCGCGCTGGGACGCGCCGCTCGACTCCGGGCTGCGCGACCGCGCCCTGCTCGACGTCGGCAACCGGCTGTTCGAACGTCTCGGCTGCCCCGCCGACACGGTGGTGCTGGTGCGGCCGGACGACTGCGTCGCCGCCATCGTGCCGATGCGCGACGGCGTGGCGGAGGAGATCTACCGGCGCATCGTGGGCATTTGAACGGGGCGCTCCAGGGCGTTCTCAGCCTGCCTCCAGCTCGCGGGAAATCTCGTCGCGCAGCCAATCGCGGAACGCCTTCACGGCGCGGCTGGTGCGGCGGCCCTCCGGCAGCAGCAGGTAATAGCCGAGGTCGAGCGGCAGCACGTGGCCGAACGGCGCGACGAGGCTGCCGAGCCGGACATGCTGGGCGACCAGCACCCGCACCCCCATCGCCACCCCGATGCCCTGCAGGGCCGCCTCGTAGGCCAGCACCGAGTTCTCGAACTTCAACCCGCGGGTCGCGTCGATCCCGTCGACGCCGGCGGAGGCGAGCCACAGCGCCCAGTCGTTCGGTCGCGCCATCGAGTGCAGCAGCGTGTGGCGCGCGAGGTGCTCGGGCGCGCTCGCGTCCGTCCAGCCGCGCGCCAGCGTCTCGGTGCACACCGGCATCAGCTCGACCGGCGCCAAAAGCTCCGCCTCGCAGCCCTCGAATCGTCCGGTGCCGGTCCTGATCACGACCTGGTCGGCGCGCGCATCGAGCGTCGGATGCGCCGACGCGGTGAGGCGGATCTCGATGTCGGCAAAGCGGTCGTGGAAACGCTGCAGCCGCGGGATCAGCCAGCGCTGGCCGAAGGTCGTGTGGGTGTGGACGGAGAGGACATTGCGCTGCCCCCGCATGCTGACCGCGGCGACGGCGCCGTCGATCTCGTCGAGCGCGCGGTTGATGGTCGGGAACAGCCGCCGCCCGCTCTCGGTCAGTTTGATCGTGCGGTGCGAGCGCTCGAACAGCGACACCGCGAGCCACTCCTCCAGCGCGCGGATCTGGCGGCTGACCGCGACCTGGGTGACCTCGAGCTCGGCGGCCGCCGCCGTGAAGCTGAGATGGCGGGCCGCGACCTCGAAGGTGCGCAGCGGATTGAGGGGAACGCGACGGCCACGCATGGCTTTGCCCAACATTTGGTTATGGATGCTGAGCCTTTTGCTTCGTTGTGTCAACGCCGGCACCGGCTAGCATCGGGCCGCGGCCGCAATGCGACTTCAAGTCAGCAGGCGCCTCTCCGGGGGCAACGACAAGGCCGGGACACACGGAGGAACCATGCGCACCCTGGACGGCGAAACCCTCTACGCGCCCGAGGCCGATCGGTCGGGCCGGACGACTCCCACGACATCGCGATCGCGCGCCGCCGCGACACTCCTCCAGTGCCTGCGGGCGAGGTTTTGCGCCGCTCTCCTCGGCGTGCTCGCGGTCACGCTCGCCGGCGCGGCGCCGACCCTGGCGGCGTTCCCGGATCGCGTGGTGCGCATCGTCGTGCCGTTCGCGGCCGGCGGCGGCACCGACCTGATCGCCCGCCGCCTCGCCGACGAGATGGGCAAGGTCCTGGGCCAGCGCGTCATCGTCGAGAACCGCCCCGGCGCGGACCTGATGGGCGGCCAGATCCAGGTGATGTTCACGACCGCGGCGAGCGTCGCCTCGCACATCCAGAGCGGCCGGCTGCGGCCGCTCGCCGTCACCACGGCGGACCGCGCCTCGCTCTATCCGGATCTGCCGACCGTCGCCGAGGCGGGCGTCACGGGCTACGTCGCCGAGAGCTGGTACGGGCTCTACGCCCCGGCCGGCACGCCGGCCGAGATCGTTGCGGTGCTGAACCAGGCGGCGCGGCGCGCCGCCGAGAGCGAGGCTTTCGCCAAGCTGAAGGATATCGAGGGTCTCACCATCGAGGCCGGCGCGCCGGCGGATCTCGACCGCTACGTGCGGGCCGAGGCGGAGCGCTGGAAGCGCCTGGTCGAGGCCGCGAACATTCGCACGGAGCGCCAGTGATGAGCGACACGTCCACGTTCCAGTTCGTCGAGCTCGCGATCGAGACCGGCGTCGCCACCGTGACGCTGAGCCGGCCGGAGGTGCGCAATGCCATCAACGACGCGATGCGGGCCGAGCTGATCGCGGCGCTCGACCGGGTCGCCGAGGACGAGACCGTGCGGGCCGTGGTGATCACCGGAGCCGGCGGCGCCTTCTGCGCCGGCGGCGACGTGTCGGGCATGCGCACGCGGCTCACCGAGCCGGCCGGCGAGATCGCCTTCAACGGCTGGCGCCGCCAGCGCAAGACCCATCGCAGCATCGCGAGCCTCCACCAGATGGGCAAGCCGACCATCGCGGCCGTCGCGGGGCCTGCGGTCGGGCTCGGCTGCGACCTCGCGCTGTGCTGCGACTTCATCGTCGCGGGCGAGAGCGCCGTGTTCGCGATGAGCTTCATCCATCGCGGCCTGGTGCCGGACGGCGGCGGGCTCTACTTCCTGCCGCGCCGGGTCGGGCTGCCGCGCGCCAAGGAGCTGATCTTCTCGGGGCGCCGCGTGAAGGCCGAGGAGGCCATGCGCATCGGGCTCGTCGACCGGCTGGTGAGCGACGCCGATCTGCTCGGCACCGCGCAGAAATGGGCGGCCGAGCTCGGCGCCGGCTCACCGGTCGCGCTCGCGCTGACCAAGTCGATCCTCGACCGCACCTTCGAGCTGCCCGAGGAGCAGGTCTTCGCGCTCGGCCGCCAGGCGCAGGCGATCTGCTACACCACGACGGCGCATCGCGAGTCGGTCGAAGCCTTCCTGTCGAAAGCCGATCGCAAGGACACCGACCGCAAGGACACCGACCAAAAGCGCACCGACCGGCCGGAGCCGAAGTCGTGAGCGCCATCGCTCGTCTGTTCAGCCCGCGCAGCATCGCCGTGATCGGCGCCTCCGCGGACGCGACCAAGCTCACCGGCCGCCCGATCGCCTATCTGGAGAAGCACGGCTTCGCCGGTGCGATCTATCCGGTGAACCCGCGGGCCGAGACGATCGGCAGCCGCCGCTGTTATCCCGATGTCGCGTCGCTGCCGGAGGTGCCCGATGTCGGCCTCGTGCTGCTCGGCGCCGAGCGCGCCGTCGCCGCGGTCGATCAGCTCGCGCGCGCCGGGGCGGCCGCCGCCGTGGTGCTGGCGAGCGGCTTCGGCGAGGCCGGCGAGGACGGCCGGCGACGCCAGCAGGCCCTTCGCGAGGCGGCCGGGAGCATGCGGCTCCTCGGGCCGAACACGATCGGGCTCGTCAATGTCGGCGAGCGCATCATGCTGTCGGCGAGCGGCGCCATGGAGCTCGACGGCTTCGTGCCCGGACGGGTCGCCCTCGTATCGCAGAGCGGCGGCATCCTCGGCGCGCTCCTGTCGCGCGGCGCGGCACGCGGGATCGGGTTCTCGAAGCTGGTCGCGACCGGCAACGAAGCCGATCTCGACATCGCCGACATGATCGCGCATCTGGCCGACGACGACGCGACCGCCGTGATCGCGCTCTACATCGAGGGCCTGCGCCATCCCGACCGGTTCCGCGCCGCCGCCACGACGGCTGCCGCGCGAGGCAAGCGGCTCGTCGTATATAAAGTGGGCCGCTCGGAGACCGGGGCCCGCTCGGCCGTGTCGCACACCGGTGCGCTCGCCGGCTCCGACCGGATGTACGACGCGCTGTTCCGCCAGCTCGGCATCGTCCGGGTGAACGCCTTCTCGGATCTGCTCGACATCCCGGCCGCGCTCGCCACCGGCCGCCGGCTCGCCGGCGCGCGACTCGCCGTCGTCACCACCACGGGGGGTGCCGCGACCCTGATCGCCGACAATGCCGGGCTCGCCGGATTTGCGCTGCCCGACCCCGATCCGCCGACTTCCGAAGGGCTGACGGCGCTCGCCATTCCCGACGCGACGCTCGACCGCAACCCCGTGGACGTGACGCTGGCCGGGCTGCGGCCGGAGCTGTTCCGCCGCGTGCTGGCGCTGCTTTCCGAGAGCCCCCGCTACGACGCGATCGTGACGATCGTCGGATCGTCGGCGCTCGGCCAGCCCGATCTCGTCGCCAAGCCGCTGATCGCGGCGCTCGAGAACACCGAAAAGCCGATCCTCGCCTATGTGAGCCCGGAGGCGCCCCACATTGTCGCGGCGCTCAACCGCGCCGGCGTTCCGGCCTTCGCGAGCCCCGAGGGCTGCGTCGCGGCGCTCGCCGCCCTGCGGGTCGTGCCGCCCGGGCCTTGTATGGAAACCACGACCGCGGCTGCATCGCCGGACGCAGAGCCGGCCGCGCCCTCGGGTAGCGGCGCCCTGAACGAGGCCGACAGCAAGGCGCTGTTCGCGCGCTTCGGCATTCCGGCCGTCGCCGAGATCGTCGCCGCGACCCCGGATGACGCCGCGGCGGCGGCGCAACGGCTCGGCGGCGCGCCCGTGGTGGTGAAGGTCTTGTCGCGCGCCATCCTGCACAAGAGCGAGGTCGGCGGCGTCGCGGTCGGCGTCGCACCCGAGGCGGTCGCCGACTGTTGCCGCGCCATGGCGGTGCGCGTTTCGGAATGCGCGGCGGACGCGCTCGACGGCTTTCTGGTGCAGGAGCAGGTCGCCGACGGCGTCGAGATGATTCTCGGCCTGTCGCGCGATCCGCAGCTCGGCCCGGCCGTGCTGCTCGGCTTCGGCGGGGTCACGGCCGAGCTCCTGAAGGACACGACGCTGCGGCCGCTGCCGCTCGCGCCCGGCGACGCCGAAGCGATGATCGGCGAGCTGATGCTGTCACCACTGCTGAAGGGGTATCGCGGCCGACCGCCGGCCGACGTGGTGGCGCTCGTCGGCGCGATCGAGGCGTTCGCCAGGATGGTGACGCGCCTCGGCGACCGGCTGCAGGAGGCCGAGATCAACCCGCTGTTCGTCCGCCCCGCCGGAAAAGGCGTCGCCGCCGCCGACGGCCTCGTGGTGCTCGCACCGTAGCCCGTCCGGTTCAGGTCGTCAGCGGCCCGAGAACATCGGATGCCCGATGCGGTCGCCCGGCGCGATGCCGAGCTTCTTCGCGGTGCCGGCGACCACCTCGAGCACGCCGCGCACCGGGCCGCCCGACGGGATGATGCGCTCCGACATCGGCGTCGTGTTCTCGGCGATGCGGTGGATGCGTCCGTCCGCCGTGATGAAGATCATGTCGAGCGGCACATAGGTGTTCTTCATCCACATCGCGACCGGCTCGTCGCGCTTGAAGTCGAACAGCATGCCGGTGCCTTCGGGCAGCTCCTTGCGGTGCATCAGGCCCTGCGCCCGCTCGGCGTCCGTGGTGGCGACCTCGACCGAGAAGACGTGCACGCCGGTCTTGGTGGCGATCTCGAGCGTCTGGCGCTCGAAGGCGGCGGCGCCGAGGCCGAGCGGCGCGTCGAGAACAAACACCACGACCGCGGCGACGACGAGCCGAAGCGCGGCGGACAGAACGGTACGTCGGGTCATGCGGAACCTTGCGGCCATGTGCCATGCTGGTGCGGACACCCCGCGGGCACGGGGTGCCGGCGGGCGAGCTTCGCCGTGCGGGCGCGATGCGCATGCCAGCCCGGCGGCGCGTCACCCTACCCCATCGTGCGTGGATTTGAAGGGCCGATCCCGCGAGAGGCCCGGGGACTCGACGTACGACGACCACGATGGGCCAGTGTCATCGTGCGGATGGCATCAATGCGCGCAATCCGAAATCCACGTCGGTGGTGAAGCCACACGGACGTCGGCGCGAACGCGGTGTCGGCGATCGGATCAGTGCGAGGCGAGCGCGTGGGTGCCGCCGTCCGGCCGCACCTCGGCGGCCATCAGGCCCTTCGGGCCGGGGCCGAAACGGACCAGCACGGTCTGTCCGGGCCGCAGCTCGGTGAGACCATACCGCCGCAGCGTCTCCATGTGGACGAAGATGTCGGGCGTGCCCTCGCCGCGCGTCAGGAAGCCGAAGCCGCGTAGCCGATTGAACCACTTCACCACGGCGCGCTCGAGCCCGCTGGTCGGCGTCACCGTGACGTGGGTGCGGGGCGGCGGCATCTGGGCCGGATGCACGGCCGTGGATTCGTCCATCGAGACGATGCGGAACGCCTGAAAGCCCTTCGGACGGGCCAGCGCCTCGCACACCACCCGGGCGCCTTCGTAAGCGGTCTGGAAGCCGTCGCGCCGCAGGCAGGTGACGTGCAGGAGGACATCCGGCATGCCGTTGTCCGGAACGATGAAGCCGTATCCCTTGGCGACGTCGAACCACTTGATGACGCCGCTGATCTCGACGACCGCAGCCGTCGCGTCGTCGACGAAGTCGCCGATCGCCTCGCTCACGCCGTAGCTCGCGCTAGGCCCCTTCGCACCGAATTCGTCCGTGGCCATGAGGACGTACGCCGCCGCTTTTGGCGCCTCTTCTGGAGCGCTTCAACGAATCTCTTCAACAAAAGATATCCAGGCCGCCCCGGATGGGAAACAGGAAAATGAGTTTGCCGCAATCTGTGCGCTAAATCTGTGCACGACCGTGGCAACCGTGCACGGAAGCCGAGTCAAATCAATGTGAAACGAGCGGGGCTAGCACGTTTCCTATATCGGCATGCACGACGAGGTCGGCGATCTCGTCGAACTCGGTCGACTCGCGGTTCAGGATCACCAAGCGTGCGCCGTTGCGCTTGGCGAGCAGCGGGAATCCGGCCGCCGGCCACACCACCAGCGAAGAGCCGATGGCGATGAAGAGATCGCAGCGGAGCGTCAGCTCCTCGGCGCGCCGCATCTCCGCCTCCGGCATCGCCTGGCCGAACGACACGGTCGCTGTCTTGATGTGACCGCCGCAGGCGCAGTCCGGCGCGTGGCCGGTCGCATCGAACCGCTCCTTCACCCAGGCGATCTCGTAGCGGGCGGCGCAGGACAGGCAGAGCGCGTAAGTGGTGTTGCCATGCAACTCGACGACGTCCTGCGCGGCGACGCCGGACGCCTGGTGCAGATTGTCGATGTTCTGGGTGACGACGGCGGGCGCCTTGCCGGCGCGCCACAGGCCGGCGAGGGCATGGTGGCCGCGGCCCGGCCGTGCGGCGCCGAACTGCTCCTCCAGCACGAAGCGGCGCCGCCAGGCCTCGTCGCGCATCTCGCGGCGGGCGACGAAATCGCGAAAGTCGATCGGCGCGTTCTTGGTCCATACCCCGCCGGGCGAGCGGAAGTCCGGGATCCCGCATTCGGTGGAGATGCCGGCGCCCGTGAAGGGCAGCACCACATCAGAGTCCTCGATCAGGGCGAGAAGCCTGCGGCGACCTGTCTCGACGTCCGTCGTGATCATATATGCAATCTCGGGTGGCCGGCCTTCGTGCGCGGCCGCCATCTGTCGAAGAGGACTTCATGCGATATCTGCACACGATGCTCCGCGTCCGCAACCTCGACGCCGCGCTCGACTTCTGGCGCGACAAGCTCGGGCTCGTCGAGACGCACCGGACCGAGAGCGAGAAGGGCCGCTACACGCTGGTGTTCCTGGCGGCCCCCGAGGACGAGGGCGACGTCGAGGCGAGCCGCGCCAAGGGCCGCCCGGCGCCGCTGCTCGAGCTGACCTACAACTGGGACGGCGACGAGGACTACGCGGAGGCGCGTTATTTCGGTCACCTCGCCTTCGAGGTGGACGACATCTACGACACCTGCGCACGCCTGCAGGCGGCCGGCGTCACCATCCTGCGGCCGCCGCGCGACGGCCAGATGGCGTTCGTCCGCTCGCCCGACCGCCAGTCGGTCGAGCTCCTGCAGAAGGGCGCCGCCAAGCCGCCTCAGGAGCCGTGGAGCACGATGCCCAACACCGGGCACTGGTAGCCGCCCCCGCGGCGGCAGGCCCCCGGCGAGGTCGCACCGCGGCCCAGGGCATCGCCCGATGGCTCCGGGACCGCTCGACGGCCCCGGCGTCGTCGCGACGGCCGCGGCGGCGTGTCGACGGCGCCGGCGGCGGGGCGGACTCGGCGGCGGGGCGGGCTCGGCGGCCGGGCGGCCGTCGCGGAGCGGGCCTCACGACGCGGACGGGGGCCCGATGCGCCCTGCCGGCGGGCCGATGCGCTGCCGGCGGCCAGTGGGGTGCGCCTTCGCCACGCCGTCCCAGAGCCGATGCGCCCCCTGCCCGGCGGCCGTCGCGGGCGCGGGCGGAATGGGCCGGCCGGGCCATTCGGCCGTCGGCCGGCCGCTTGCCGGCCGACCCAAACGCCACTATACGTCTCGCCGCGTCGGCGCCGCGCGCCGGCCTCCGCGCCCATCGTCTAGCGGTCCAGGACGTCGCCCTTTCACGGCGAAAACAGGGGTTCGATTCCCCTTGGGCGCGCCAGGAAGATCAATCGCTTACCTCGAAAATTCGAACCGATGCGGCGCCGGCGTCGAACCGGTAGCCGATACCGTGCGTGGAGAGGCTTCGAACCGCTCCTCGGAAGACCTGGCTTCAGGACGCTCCGACCACGTCCCGGACCTCCCGCTCACGTCGGCGGCGAACTCGTCCGGCTGCTCCTGTTTCCACGAGGCCGCGGACTCGCGACCGCTCTCGAACCTCGGGACATCGCCGCCCGCGCTGTTCGCGTGCAGATGCGGCAGCCGCGACGATCATGCGCCGCTCGATCAGGGAGCGCTCGAGGTCGCCCTCGTCGGCGGGCGGGCGCGGGTCGTCTCTCGGGGGCGTCGTCTCTCGGGGGCGTCGTCTCTCGGGGGCGTCGTCTCTCGGGACGTCGTCTCGGGTGGGCCGAGCCTGTCCCGCTTCATCGCCCGCCCAGCGTCATCACGCCCCACCCGGAAGACGCCGGAATTGCGACGCATGCCCGCGTCGCCATGATCAGGAGGACCGTTCGGCAGACCCGCGGAGACATCGATGACCATCGATCCCACCGAGGCCGCGCTCGATCCCGGCACCGCCACCCGCGAGCACCGCGCGCTCGGTGCGGATCCCGACCGTGTCGTCCCCTGGCACGCCACGCCGGCCGCCGAGGTTCTGGACCGCCTCGCGGTCACGGCGGAGGGATTGACGGGAGCCGAGGCCGCGACGCGGCGCGCGGTCCACGGCTTCAATCGCCTGCCGACGGCCGCGCCGCGCAGCCCGCTGCTGCGCTTCCTCGCCCAGTTCGACAATCTGCTGATCTACGTGCTGCTCGCCGCGGCCGTGGTCACGGCGCTGCTCGGTCACCCGGTCGATACGGCCGTCATCCTGCTGGTCGTCGTCGCCAATGCGGCGATCGGCTTCGTCCAGGAGGGCAAGGCCGAGAAGGCGCTCGACGCCATTCGCGGCATGATCACGCCGCACGCTTCGGTGCTGCGCGACGGCCACCGCGTCACGCTCGCCGCCGAGGAGATCGTTCCCGGCGACGTCGTGCTGATCGAGGCCGGCGACCGGGTGCCGGCCGACCTGCGGCTGATCCGCGTCCGCAACCTGAAGATCGAGGAGGCGATCCTCACCGGCGAGTCGGTGGCGGTCGACAAGGACGTGCAGCCGGTGGCGGTCGACGCCGCGCTCGGGGACCGCGCCCCGATGGCGTTCTCCGGGACGCTCGTCGTGGCCGGCCAGGGCCGCGGCGTCGTGGTGGCGACCGCGCTCGCCACCGAGCTGGGCCGGATCAGCGCGCTGCTCGGCAGCGTCGAGACGCTGACGACGCCGCTGCTGCGGCAGATGAACCGGTTCGCCCGCCAGCTCACCGGGGTGATCCTCGGCGTCAGCGTGGTCGTCTTCGGCATCGCCGTGCTGCTGCGGTTACACTTGGCCGGAGGCCTTCATGGCGATGGTCGGGCTCGCGGTCTCGGCCATCCCGGAGGGGCTGCCGGCCGTGATGACCATCACGCTCGCCATCGGGGTGCAGCGCATGGCGGCCCGCCACGCCATCGTGCGCCGCCTGCCCGCCGTGGAGACGCTGGGCTCGGTGTCGGTGATCTGCTCCGACAAGACCGGCACGCTGACCCGCAACGAGATGATGGTGCAGACCGCCGTGACGGCGATCGGCACCATCGCGGTGGCGGGCGAAGGCTACGAGCCGCGCGGAGCGTTCCGGTACGACGGACGCGACATCGTGCCGGCCGACCTGCCGGTCCTCGACGACCTCGCCCGCGCGGCGCTCCTGTGCAACGACGCGGACCTGCGCCAGGCCGAGTCCGGCTGGACCATCGACGGCGATCCGATGGAGGGGGCGCTGGTCTCGTTCGCCGTGAAGGCCGGGCACGACGCCGCGCTCGTGCGCAAGCAGATCCCGCGCACCGACGAGATCCCGTTCGACAGCCGCCATCGCTTCATGGCGACGCTGCATCACTCGCACGAGGATGCGGCGGTCGCCTATGTCAAGGGCGCGCCCGAGGTGGTGATCCGCATGTGCGCCCGGCAGGCCGGTGCCGACGGTCCGGAGCCGCTCGACACGTCGCGGTGGACCCATGCGGTCGAGGCGTTGGCGGTTCAGGGCCAGCGCGTGCTGGCGCTCGCCCGCCGGACCATGCCGCACGGCGCCGTCACGCTCGACGTCGCCGACGTCGAGAGCGACCTGGTGCTGCTCGGCCTGCTCGGCCTGATCGATCCGCCGCGCGAGGAGGCGATCGCCGCGGTGGGCGAGTGCCGCAGCGCCGGCATCGCCGTCAAGATGATCACCGGCGACCATGCGGCGACGGCGAGCGCCATCGCGGCCCGGCTCGGCCTGCCCCGGCCCGCCTCGGTGATCACCGGCGACCGACTCGCCGCCCTCGACGAGGACGCCTTCGCGGCGGCCGCGCGCGACACCACGGTGTTCGCCCGCACCAGCCCGGAGGACAAGCTGCGCATCGTCACCGCTCTGCAGGCGGACGGCGGCGTGATCGCGATGACGGGCGACGGCGTCAACGACGCCCCCGCGCTGAAGCGCGCCGATGTCGGCATCGCGATGGGCCAGAAAGGCACCGAGGCCGCCAAGGAGGCGGCCGAGATGGTGCTGGCCGACGACAACTTCGCCTCGATCGTCGCCGCGGTGCGCGAGGGCCGAACCGTCTACGACAATCTCGGCAAGGTGATCGGCTGGACGCTGCCGACCAACGGCGGCGAGGCGATGGCGATCATCACGGCCATCCTGTTCGGGCTGGCGCTGCCGATCACGCCGGTGCAGATCCTGTGGATCAACATGGTCACGGCGGTGGCGCTCGGCCTGACGCTCGCCTTCGAGCCGACCGAACCCGACGCCATGCGGCGGCCGCCGCGCGCCGCGGATGAACCGATCCTGTCCGGGCTGCTGGTCTGGCGGGTCGTGCTGGTGTCGCTCCTGTTCGTCGCCGGCGCGTTCGGCATGTTCTTCTGGGCCGAGAGCCGCGGCCTGTCGATCGAGGAGGCCCGCACCATCGTCGTCAACACGATCGTCGTGATGGAGATCTTCTATCTGTTCAGCATCCGTTATCTCCACACGACGTCGCTGTCCTGGACCGGCGTGGTCGGCACGCCCGCCGTGCTGATCGGCGTCGGCGTGATCACGGCCGCCCAGGTCCTGTTCACCTATGCGCCGTTCATGCAGGCCATGTTCGCGACCCGCCCGGTGTCGCTGATGGACGGCATCGCTGTGGTCGCGATCGGCGTCGCCCTGTTGCTGGTGCTGGAGGTCGAGAAGCTGGTGCGACGGCGCCTGTGGCCGTGAGGCCGCGGGCGGGCGGCAGGGCACCGAGCGCGACGCGACGACCGCGGCCGGGGCCGCGTCAATACGACATCAGCACCAGTAGCCGCGGCGCGGCGAGCACCGAGCGGGTGGCGCCGCCGAACACCAGCTGCCGCACCCGCGCGTGCCCGTAGGCACCCATCACCATCAGGTCGGCCTCCAGGCGCAGAGCCTCGGCCATCAGCTGCTCGCCAACCGGCAGGCCGCCGAGCCCGACCGCGTGATGACGCGCCGCGATCGCGTGTGCCGCGAGATGCCGCACGAGGTCGTCGCCGCTCGGGCCGCGGTCCAGCGGCTTCTCGTCGGTGATCGAGACGATCTCGACGCGGCGGGCGCGGCCGAGCAGCGGCAGTGCGTCGTGCACGGCGCGGGTCGCCGCGCGGCTGCCGTCCCAGGCGATGCAGGCGACGTCGAGACGCCCCTCCGCGGTCGTGTCCCGGGGGATCAGCAGGAGCGGACGGCCGGAGCCGAACAGCACCTGCTCGACGATCGGCGCCGCATGCCCGGCGACCATGTCGGCGGCCGGCACGAGGACGAGATCGTGGACGCGGGCCAGATCGGCGACGAGGTCCGGCACGTCCTCGGGCGTGCAGTGACGAACCATCACGTCGTGCGGGACGCCGCGCGCCGCGGCGGCCGCCCGGACCGCCTCCTCGGCCTGGCGGGCCGCCGCATGGCCGGCGCGCCGTCGCTCCGCCAGCCGGGCGATCGCCTGCTCGCGCTCGCTGTCGAACACGGCCCGGTCGAGCTCGGTGTAGTCGACCACGTGGGCGTCGATCACCACCGCGTGGAGGCGGGCGGCGAAGCGCGACGCCACCGCGACCGCAACGCCCGCCGGCCCCGCTGCCTCGTCTCCGGTATCCACATAGGCCAGGATCTCGCGATACGACATGGGACACCCGTCATGGCTGGGATCCGGCGGCCCCCGCCGGATCGAGCGTGATGACGTCGGGCCGGGTTACCCTTCGGGCGCCTCCGAGGCGCGCAGCGGCGGTACGGCCAGGACGTCGATGTCGAGGCTGCGGAGCACCGCTTCCGCGACGCTGCCCAGCAGCAGCCGCGCCAGGGCGCCGCGTCCGTGCGTGCCGACGATGACGAGATCGGCGCCGAGCTCGCCGGCGACACGACCGATGGCATCGAACGGCACGTCCTCGACCAGATGCATTGCGGTCTCGGCTACGGTCAGGCGGCTCGCCTCGAGGAAGACGGACAGCTCGCGGCGCACCTGGTCGCGCTCGCGCGCCACGTAGTCGCCGAGCACCGCGCCGGGAACGTCCACGGCGGCCAGCTTGCCCTTCCCGGCCGCCGTGAAGGCATGGACCACGGCGAGCATGTCCGCGGCGACGAGCCCGAGGGCGAGCGCCGTGCGGACCGCGCGGGCCGACGACTCCGACAGATCGATCGCCGCCAGGGGGCGGACGTGCGGGCCGGCCACCGGACCATTCACCATCAGCACCGGGAACGGCCCGCTGCGGATGACGCGCTCCACCGTGGTGCCGACGAAGATGTCGCGCAGGAGCTGCCGGCGATGCGGTCCCATCACGATCAGATCCGAGCCGCGCGACTCGGCGGCGCGCAGGATGCCCTGGAACGCCTCGCCGGTGACGACCAGCGCCTCGCATCGCACGTCGCGCAGCTCGGCCGTGGTCGCCGTCAGCCCGGCCATGATCCGGACCGCCTCGTCGCGCTCGACCGCGATCAGGCTGTCCGGCTGCTCGTCGTCGACGACGTGGACGAGCGTGATGGCGCAGCCGGTCGTCCGGGCGATCAGCCCGGCGCGACGCAGGGCGCGCTGCGAGCGTGCGGAAAAGTCGGTCGCGACCGTGACATGGCGCATCGCATCCTCCTCGCGGCGGATCGTGGACGATCCTGAGCGGGGCGCGGGCGCCGCGCTTGATCCCGGTCAAGACGCGGCGATGCGTCGCGGCACGGGACGTCGTGAGTGCGGAGTGCAGGAACCACGTCGGACAAAAGCTCGGGCGCGAGGTCGGACGAGAGTCGCGAGCCCTACTCTTCGACGAGGTGCGCGACGCCGACCAGATCCTGCACGGGAAGGACGAAGGCGAGGCCCTTCCCGGGACCGTCGAGCTCGGCCGCCGCCACGATGGCGTCGAGGACGGCGGCCTTGATCTCGGTCGGGACGAGCGTGAGGACGATCTCCTTCTCCGGCTCGATCTGGATGCCGAAGACCCGAAGCTGCTCGTTGCGGCCGATGCCGCGGCCGAGCACGATGGTGCCGCCGTGCGCGCCAGCCGCCATGCTGGCCTCCAGCACCGCGTCGCCCCATCCCTTCCGCACGATGGTCACGATCAGGCAGCGGTCGTGCATGGTGGTCACTCCGGTAGGGGCCGCCGCGACGGCGGCGTCGCGGGCGGTCGTTCGGCCGTTCTCGCGCGGACCAGCAGCCCGAGCAGGCCGACCGAGATGATCGGCGCGACGGCGATCAACGCGACGAAGCCGAAGCCCTGCACCACCGGGTCGGCGCCGACGGCCGTCGCGGCCCCCAGCGCCAGCGCCAGCAGGAACGAGTTGGCGAGCGGCCCGGTGGCGACGCCCCCGGCGTCGACCGCCACGGCGACGAACTCGCGGTCGCCGAGCCAGACCAGCACGAGCACCACGAGATAGCCCGGCACGAGCAGCCAGAGGAGCGGAATGCCGAGCGTGATGCGCAGCATGCCGATCCCGACCCAGGCGGCGACCCCGACGCACACCGCGATCAGCACCATCCGGCCGCGGATCGCGCCGCTCGACGCGCTCTCCACCTGGTCGGCCAGGATGCGGACCGCCGGCTCGCCCCAGGTGACCAGGAACCCGAGCAGGCCGGCGATCGCGACGACCAGCCACATGCTGTCGAGCGCCCCCAGCGCCTCGCCGACCGCCCGGCCATAGGGCAGGAAGCCAACGCCGATGCCGAGCAGGAACAGGAACAGGCCGACGCCGGCGATCGCGGTGCCTTTCAGGATGTCGCTCACCTGTCGGCGCGGCAGGCGGAGCATCGTCATCTGGAGGATCAGGAAGACGGCGCCGAGCGGCAGCACCGCGACCGCGACGCTCTCCGCGACGGCGACGACCTCGTCGATCAGAAGCGGGATCACGACAGCAGGATCTCCATGATCAGCACGGCGATGATCGGGCCGATCGAGGCGAAGCCGAGGAGCCCGAACCCGTCCGACACCGCGGAGCGGCCGGCCAGCACCGAGCTGAGGCCGATGGCGAGTGCGATCACCACCGGAGCCGAGAGGATGCCGGTCGTCACGCTGCCCCCGTCGAAGGCGAGCGGCACGAAGGTGCCGGGGGCGACGAGGGCCAGCGCGAGCATCAGTCCGTAGGCGACCGTCAGGGCGTACTTCATCGGCCAGCCGGTGACGATGCGGGCCATCGCCAGCGCCGCGAAGACGGCGAGCCCGGTCGCGATGACGAGCAGAACGGCGAGCCGCGAGATGACGCCGTCGGACGCCGCGTCGATCTGCCGCGACAGCACGAGCACGTCCGGCTCGGCGACCGTTGTGGCGAAACCGAGCGCGAAGGCGACCGCCAGAATCAGCGCCAGCGAGCCCTCCCGCGGCAGCGCGGCGCCGATGAACCGGCCCATCGGCAGGATGCCGATCTCGATGCCCATGAACAGCAGCAGCATGCCCACGACGGCGAGCAGCGATCCGGCGAGAAACTGCAGGAACAGCGCGGTCGGCGCTTGCACCAGCACGAGCTGGAGCACCACCACGACGACGATGAACGGCCCGACGGCTCTGACCACCTCGAGCAGCTTGTCGCGAACGAGGGTCATCATGCGGCGACGGTATCGCCGCACGCGGCACACGGTCAACCGAGCCACCCCGCCCCGGACCGGACGGTCGTCGCGGCAAGAGCGCCGAAGCCGGCCGATCGCGTCGGCACGGCCGCGTCCTCCCGCCCCTGCGGGCCCGCCGCGAGTCAGGCGCGGGCGAGGTGCTGCAACAGCTCCAGGTTCTGCGGACCCGGGGCCAGCTCGCCGCGCTCGATCCGGCGGGCGAGCGCGACCACGGCCGCGTTGATCGGCGCCCGGCCGCCGTGCCGCGCATGCTCGGCGACGACGAGACCGTTGAGGTCGTCGACCTCGCTGTGACGTCCCTTCATCCAGTCCTGCAGCACGGTCGTCTTGGTGTGCGGCAGCACGAAGCCGGCGAGCAGCGTGTCGAGCAGCATCTCGACCAGCCGGTTGGTCTGCCGCACGTCGTCCGGCGTCAGGCCGAAGATCGGCAGCACGGCGTGACCGGCGAGCGCGCCCGCGTCGAGCGCCTCCTGGCCGGAGCCGAGCATCAGCTCGCGCATGCCCGGCAGCCGCGCCGCCTCGAGCATCGGCAGGCCGAGAATGGCCGTCGTCACCAGCGTGGTGGCGTTGCTGACGAGCTTCATCCATTTGGCCGCGCGGATGTCGTCGACGATCTCCACCGTGCCGACATGGCGCAGCAGCGCCGCGATCTCCTCCTCGCGCCCCGCGGCGGCAGCGTCGATCGCCCCGACCGCGAACCACGAGCGCGGCGGCGGCGAATGGCGCTGCACGACCCCTGGGTCGAACATCATCGACGAGATCTCGATGACGCAGCCCATCGTCCGGTGCGCCCCGACCACCGCCGCGATGGTGTCGGTCGTCATGCCGTTCTGCACCCCGGCGACCAGGCCGTCCGACTTCAGATACGGCGCGATCAGCTCGCAGGACCAGCGGGTGTCGTAGGCCTTGGTCACCAGGAGAACGACGTCGAACGGCTCCCGGAACGTGCAGACGTCGCACAGATGGTGCGCCCGCACCGGCACGGTCAGGGTCTCGTCCGGCATCTCGATCCGCGCACCGCGCGCCCGCATCGCCTCCACATGTGCCGGCCACTGATCGATCAGCACCACGTCGAGCCCGGCACGGGTGAGGTCGGCGCCGATCGAGGCGCCGTTGGCGCCGGCCCCCAGCACGGCGATCTTCGTCTTCGTCACGTCCACGCGGCGCTCCGTTTTTTTGGCGGTCAGGCGATCACGAGATCGGATGGTTCGAGATGTGGCGCGCCGCGCTTCGCTCTTGACGAGCCGGGGCGGTTGATTGTCCGATCGGGCATCGTCGATGCCTCCTCCCCTCACCCGCGCGAAACAGTTTCAGATGGACGAGCCGGACCACCTGATCGTCGGCGGCGGCAGCGCGGGCGCGGTTCTCGCCGCCCGCCTCTCCGAGGATCCGAGCCGCCGCGTGCTGCTGATCGAGGCCGGACCGGACACGCCGCCCGGCGCCGTTCCGAGCGACGTTGCCGACACGTTCCCGACCTCGTCGCTGAACCCGCGCTACTTCTGGCCGGGTTTGCAGGCGACGCGCCGACCGGACAGCGCCGCCTATCCGTTTCCGCAGGCGCGGATCATGGGAGGCGGCTCCAGCGTCATGGGCCTGTGGACGCTGCGCGGCCTCGCCAGCGACTTCGCGGCGTGGGAGCGGGCCGGCGCGACCGGCTGGGGACCGGCCGAGGCGCAAAGGCTCTATGACGCCATCGAGCGCGACCTCGGCCGGCACGTTGCGCCCGATCGCCCCCGTGACGACGCAGACCCGCGGCCTTATCCGGTGCGGCGGATGCCGCGCTCCGAATGGCCCGGCTTCGTCACGGCGATCGAGGCGGCCGCCGTGGCGCGCGGCCTGCCGGTCGTCGACGACATCAATGCACGGCCGGGCGACGGCTTCTTCCCGATGCCGGTGGCGCAGGACGAGCACGTCCGCTCGACCAGCGCGGGCTGCTATCTCACGGCCGCGGTCCGCCGCCGGCCGAACCTCGCGATCCTCACCGACGCCGAGGTGACGGCGCTGCGCTTCGACGGGCGGCGCGCCTGCGGCGTGACGGTCCGGCACGGCGGCACCACGCGCGACATCGCGGCCCGCGCCGTGATCCTGTGCGCCGGCGCGATCCACTCTCCGGCGCTGCTGCTGCGCGCCGGGATCGGTCCGGCCGCAGAGCTCGCGGCGCTCGGCATCGTGCCGCTCGCCGATCGTCGCGGCGTCGGCGCCAACCTGCAGAACCATCCCTACCTGCAGTTCGCCCTCACCCTGCCGCGACGCTCGCGGCTGCCCGCACGGCTGCGCCGCTTCGCGATCGCCGGAATCAGGATGTCGTCGCAGGCCTCGGACTGCCCACCCAGCGACCTCCTCGCCTTCGCGATCGGGCGGGTGAGCCCGCACGCCTACGGGCCCGATCTCGGCATGGTCGGCGCCGCCCTTTACGCCCCCTTCTCCCGCGGGCGGGTGACGCTGCGCAGCGCCGACCCCGACGTGCCGCCCGACATCGCCTTCGCGCTGCTGCAGGATCCGCGCGATCCGCCGCGGCTCCTGGCGGCGGCCCGCCTGGTCGAGGCGCTGCTCGCCGACCCGGCGGTCGTCGCGACCTACGGCGACGCCTTCCTGTTGCCGCCCGTGATGTCGCTGCAGCAGTTCAACCGGCAAGGCGCCGCCGGCACGCTGCTCGCCGGCGCCGTGAAGGCCGTGCTGGCCGCACCGGCGCCGCTGCGCCGGCTGGCGCTGGACCGGGTGCTCGCGCCGGGGCGCTGGGTCGGCAACCGGACCGGCCGCTCGCAGATCCCTGACGACGAGCTCCTCGGCGCGATCGCCCCGATGGCGCATCCGAGCGGCACCTGCGCGATCGGCCGCGACGGCGATCCGATGGCCGTGGTCGATCCGCACTGCCGGGTCCACGGGGTCGAGAGCCTGCGGGTCGTCGACGCCGCGGTGATGCCGAGCGTGCCGAGCGCCAACACCAACCTCACCGCCATTATGGTGGCCGAGCGGGCCGCCGAGCTGATCAGGTCCGATCGGGGCTGACCGCGGACTCACGGCGCCGGCACGCCGCTCGGCGCGTCCTTCTCGACGGCACGGGCGCGCCGCAGGCGCTGCACCAGGCCCATCACGCCGCCCGGAACGAACAGCGCGATCACGATGACGATCAGGCTGAAGATGACGCGATTGACCTCGGACGTCACCGTGACGCGCAGCGCATCGGCCACGAGCAGCACGATCGGCGCACCGATGAGCGGCCCCTGCCAGGTGCCGGCGCCGCCGATCACCGCCATCAGCACGACATTGAGCGAGATGTCGAACGAGAACGTGCCGGTCGGCTCGATATAGGCGATGCGCTGGGCGTAGAGCCCGCCGACCACGCCCGCGATGAAGCACGAGATGGTGTTGACGGCCCATTTGATCTCGACGGTCCGCACCCCGACGATCTCGGCGGCGTCCTCGTCCTCGCGGATCGCCACCAGGGCCCAGCCGACATTGGAGTGCTCGACCGCGTAGACGAAGGCCGTGACCAGCACGGCGAGCCCGAGGAACACGAAGTAGAACAGCCGCTCGACGGCGAGCGGCGACAGCGGCAGCCGCGGCAGGTAGATGCCGAGCGCCCCTTGTGTGATCGCCAGGTTGAGCGCGAGGATCTGCACCGCGAAGGTGATGATCATGGTGACGAGCGCGAAATAGGCGCCGCGCAGCCGCAGCGTCGGAATGCCGATGGCGAGGCCGGCGATCCCGGCGGCGAGACCAGCGACCGGCGCGGTCAGGAACGGCGACAGCTCGAAGTAGTGGAACAGGATGCCGCTCGCATAGGCACCGATGCCGAAGAAGGTGACGAGGCCGAAATTGAGATAGCCGCCGTAACCGCCGATCAGGTTCCAGGCCTGCGTCAGGATCACGTACATGAACACGGTGCCGAGCGTGCTGAGCACGAACAGCTTCGTGCCGAGCAGGCCGTAGGCGGCAAGTCCGGCGACGAGCGCGAGCCACGCGCTCCAGGCCGCGACCGTCGCGGCGCGGCTGCCGCCCGACTTCGGAACCAGATAGACCGAGAACACCCGCCCCCTCCTAGATGGTCCGACGAACGGCGCTGCTCAAGCCCTCGCGACGGACCATGAGGATGACGGCGAGCAGCACGTAGAGCACGAGATAGACGTAGTCGAACGGCATCACGGCCGTGCACACGCTCTGGATCAGTCCGACCGCGACGCCGGCGAACAACGTGTTCTCGACGCTGCCGAGGCCGCCGAGCACGACGACCAGGAACGCCCAGGCGAGCCACACCACCTGGGTGTTCGGAGAGAACGGGAACACCATGGCGAGCGCCACGCCGGCGGCGCCCGCGCAGGCGATGCCGAGCCCGAACATGATCGCGGAGAGGCGGCGGATGTCGACCCCGACGATGCGAGCGGCCTCCGGGTTCTGCCCCATCGCCCGGATCGCCCGGCCCGTGAGCGTGAAGCGCAGGAGGCCCCAGAACAGCCCGATGAGCCCGAGCGCGAGGCCACCGGCGATCAACCGGACATACGGCAGCACCAGCCCGCCGACCGCCAGCGAGGCGTTGGTGTAGCTCGCCGTGATCACCCGCGTGTCGGTCGTCCAAACGATGGTGCCGAGGTTCTCGATCAGCACCATCAGGCCGAACATCGCCACCAGCCCCTGGGTCTGCGCGGCGGTCTCGAGCCGGGTGACGAGAACGCGGTAGACGACGGTGCCGAGCAGGAAGAACACCGGCAGCGCAACGACGAACGCCACCACCGGATCGACGCCGAAGCGCCGGAACAGCTCGAAGGCGAGGAACGAGCCGAGCATCACGAAGGCGCTGTGCGCCACGTTGACGATGCCCATCACGCCGAGCACCAGGCTCAGCCCGAGGCCGGTGATCGCGTAGATCAGGCCGAGCAGCACACCGTCGACGAGGATCGAGAGGATCTGGTCCAGCATCACGGGTCCTGACGCGAGGTATCGTGCCGCGGCGCCGCGCGTCCCTGTCGCGCACGAGCCGACGACACTTGGATCGAGACCATGGAAAACTCCCCTAGACGCCGAGCCAGCCGCGCACCATGGCGCCGAGATCGCCCTCGAAGGCGGAGCGATCGCCCTCGATGTCGTTGCGCCCGGAGCCGAGGACATAGACGTAGTCGGCGACCGCCACGGCGGCCCGCACGTCCTGGTCGACCAGCAGGATGGTGCGGCCCTCCGCCTTCAGGGCCTGCAGCTCCTGATAGACCTGACGCGCGACGATCGGCGAGAGCCCGACCGACGGCTCGTCGACGAGCAGCACCTTCGGATCGGGCACCAGCATGCGGGCGATCTCGACGGCGCGCTGCTGGCCGCCGCTGAGGCTGCCGGCCGGCCGGTCGCGCAGCTCCCGCAGATGCGGATAGCGGGTCAGCACAGCCTCGACGGCAGCGGCGAGCCGCTTGCGGTCGGACCGCATCGACCAACCGCCGAGTTCGATGTTCTCGTGGACGGTCAGGTCCGGAAAGGTCGAGCGCCCCTGCGGCAGCAGCCCGACGCCGAGCGCGATGTGGCGATGCGCCGGCAATTGCCCGATGTCGGTGTCGTCCAGCATCACGGTGCCCTGCTGCGGCGCCAGGAAGCCGGCCGCGACCTTGAGCAGCGTCGACTTGCCGGCGCCGTTCGGCCCGAGCACCACGGTGATGCGCCCCGCCCGCGCCGTCACGTCGACGCCGCGGAGCACGGGGTGCGCCGGGGTGTAGCCGGCGACGAGGCTCGTCATGCGGAGCGTCGGCGCGGTCATGCGTCGCTGCGTCCCAGATAGCCGTCGATCACCTTCTCCTCCGCGATCACCTCGGCCGGCAGGCCGCGCGCCGCGACGGCGCCCTCGACCAGGCACACCATCTGGTCCGACATCGCGACCAGATCCGGCACCTCGTGGCTGACGATCAGGAACGAGGCGCCCTCCTGCGCGACCGTCTCGCGGATGCAACGCACGAGCGTGGTCTTGATCTGCGGATGCACGCCGGCGAAAGGCTCGTCCATCAGCACGACGCGCGGCCGGGTGACCAGCGTGCGGGCGAACTCCAGGAGCCGCTGCTGGCCGCCGGACAGCTCGCTCGCGACCCGGTCGGCATGCCGCTCGAGGCCGACGAAGGCGAGCAACTCGGCGGCACGCCGCCGCGCCGGGCCACGATCGAGAGCCCGCTGATGGAGGAGCGGCACGAACAGGTTCTGCATGGCGGTCAAGGTGCGGAACACCCGCGCGGCCTGGAACGTGCGGGTGATGCCGAGCGCGGCGAGATCGGACGGGCGGCGCCCCGTGGTCGCGGCGCCGCCGAGCCGGATCTCGCCCTGGTCCGGCGAAAGCACGCCGTTGACGATGTTCAGCAGCGTCGTCTTGCCGGAGCCGTTCGGCCCGATCAGGCCGACGACCGCGCGGTCCGGCACCGAGAACGACACGTCCCGCACGGCGATCACGCCGCGGAACCGTTTCCCGATGCCGTCGATGCTCAGGAGCGGCGCACCGCCCGCCCCGCTCATGACCGAGTGCTCACGACCGAGTGCTCACAGCTGCGTGCTCACGGCTTGGCGAACACCGGCGGCGCGGTGCGGGCCTGCTTCGGCCAGACGACCTGGTTCTTGCCATTCTGGAACTGCAGCAGCACCTGGCTGTAGACCGGCGTGCCGTCCGGCTGATAGCGGAACGTTCCGGCCGCGGTCTTGAACTCGTTGGCGTAGATGTACTCCTTGAGCTTGGCCTGATCGAGCGTCTTGGCGCCGGTGACCGCCTGCTCGATTACCTGCAGGATGGCGTAGCCGACGATCGCATAGGTCGGCAGCGTCTCGTAGCCGCGCGTCTTGAACACCTCGGCGAGCTCGGCGAGTCCCGGATAGCCCTGGGTCGGCCACGCGATCGTGGTGCCGAAGCCGTTCTCGGCCGCCTCGCCGAGCTTCGGCCACGCCGACAGCGTCGTCACCTGCGAGCCGCAGGTGCAGAACACCATCGGCTTGAGACCCTGCTGATGGACGGTGCGGGCGATGTTGAGGGTGTCGTTGGGCAGGCCGAGCGCCAGCACCATGTCGGCGTTCGCCGCGCGCGCCTTCTGGACGAGACCGTTGAAGTCCGTGGTCGTCGGCGGATACTGCTCGTCGACGACGATCGGGATTCCGGCCGCCTTGGCGTAGCCGAGCACGCCGCCGACGCCGCCGAGCCCGGCCCGCACCACCACGGTGAAGGGGTTCTGCGACGTGAACACGGCGAGGCGCTTGGGCTTCTGGTCGGGCGGCAGCTCGCCCAGCATCTCGAACAGGCCGCGCGTGTAGTCGGGCTCCTGATAGGTGAAGCTGCCGATCATCGAGCCCTTGTTGTTCTTGAAGATGTTGATGCCGACGAAGCCGCCGTTGAACAACAGCTTCTCGTGCGACATCACGATCGGCACGACGGCGCCGCCCACGAAGGTCGTGTAGGGGGCCAGCACGAGGTCGACCTTGTCCTGGTCGAGCAACCGGTTGTAGAGAGACTGGGCGACGGTCGGCGTGCTCTCGTCGTTGTAGATGATCATCTTGACCGGCCGGCCGAGCAGGCCGCCCTTCTTGTTCACCTCCTCGACCCAGCGGTCGTAGACGAACTTGTAGTCGGTCGAGGGCTCGGCATAGGCGCCGGTCAGGCCGAGCGTCCCGCCGATCACGATCGGGGTCTGCTGGGCCGCAGCCGGCGCGGCACCGGCGATCGCCGCGGCGAGGCCCGAGGCGAGGACGAGGACGCGACGCCGCGTCTGTTCGAACGAAGTCATGCTGGAACCTCCCTGGAGACGATTCTTGTCGTGAACCTGTCGTGGTCGCGCGGCGGCGAACGGACCAGCCGCGGTCCCGTCGGTCGCTCAGGCGGCGTCGAGGCCGGCGCGGCGCAGCGCCACGCCGGTGACGGCCGACCAGTCCTGGTGGCCGGCCCCGTGCGCGAGCGCGTCGAGATAGTTGTCGCGGAGAACGCTGGCGAAGGGCAGCGGCAGGTTCGCCGCCTCGCCGGCGGCAAGCGCGAGCCGGGCATCCTTCAGGCCGAGCGCGAGATCGAACCCGGCGGGCTCGAAGCGCTGATGCGCGACGAGATCCGCATAGATGCGGAAGATCGGCACGTCGAACAGCGAACCGACGACGACGTCCAGGAGGTCGGCCGGCGGCATGTCGTAGGCGCGCGCGAGCGCCGCCGCCTCGCCGAGCGACTCGATGACGCACGCGACCAGGAGATTGCCGGCGATCTTGGTCACGTTGGCGCGCGTCGGATCTTCGCCGAGCCGCCAGGTCTTGCGGCCGATCGCGTCGAACAGCGGCTGCACCCGGTCGATCGCCGCCGCGGGGCCGGCCGCCATGATGTTCAGCTCGCGCCGCGCCGCCATCTCGGGACGGCCGAACACCGGCGCCGCCACATAGGCGATCCCGTGCCGGCCATGCAGCGCGGTCAGCTCCTGCGCGCACGCGAGCGAGGCCGTCGCCATGTTGACGTGAACGAGCCCCTTGGGCGCGGCGGCGAGGAGATCGTCGGTGAACACGCCGCGCATCGCCGCGTCGTTCGGCAGCATCGAGACGACGGCATCGCCCCGGAGCGCGTCGCGGGCACTCGAGACGCCGGTGGCACCGGCCGCGACGGCGGTCGCCACGGCGACGTCGGACACGTCCCAGACGTGGACGCGATGGCCGGTCTGCAAAAGGTTGCGGAGCATGGCGAGCCCCATTCGGCCCGCCCCGACGAATCCGACCTCCATGACGTCTCCATCCCGGCGCTTTTTAGTATTTTGTATATCAGGCAGGTTAGCGTGTCGGGACGAGGTTGCAAGCGGGCCGTTGCGCCGGAACGAGGTGCCGCCGCTCAGGCGGGAGGGGATCGGGGGATCAGCGCCTCGGCGGCACGGGCTCGTCGACGCCCGCGCCACCCGACGCCGCATCGCCGGCCGCGGCCGCGTCGAGCGGCACGATGTGCTCGACGATGCCGCGGGCGATCTCGCGCTCGCCCATGATCACCACGGCGGCACCGAGCGACTCCAGGTGCTCGACCTCGGCGTCGGAATGCGCCCGCGCGATGATCTCGAGCGCCGGATTGGCGGCCTTCGCCTGCTCGACCACCTGCCCGGCCTCGAAGGCGTTGGGGATCGCGAGCACCAGCCTGCGGGCGCCCGCCAGGTTGGCGGCGGCCAGCACCTCCGGGTCGGCGGCGTTGCCGGCCACCACGTCGGTCCCCTGCGAGCGCAACGCCGCGACGGCCGCGTCGGCGTCCTCGATCACCAGGACCGGGAGCCCCCGTGCGGCGAGCGCGGTCGCGACCAGGCTGCCGACCCGGCCATGGCCGACCAGCACCGTGTGGCCGGTGAGCGCGGTGGCGACCAGCGGCTCGACCGCGGTCGCGGCGGGGGACGTTCGGGCGCCCGCGGCCACCGTGCCGCCCATCGGCGAGGCGACCGGCCCGCCGGCGCGGCGCCTGAGCGCGGCGACCGTCGCGAAGGCGAGCGGATTGAGCAGGATCGACAGGATGGCGCCGGCCAGGATCAGGTCGCGCGCCGCCTCCGGCAGCAGCTTCAGGCCGACGCCGAGCTCGGCGAGGATGAAGGAGAACTCGCCGATCTGTGCGAGGCTTGCCGAGATGATCAGCGCCGTGCTGGTCGGGTGGCCGAACGCCCGCACGATGAGGAACGCCGCGGCCGACTTGCCGACGACGATGATGAACAGGGTGATCAGCACGGCGATCGGCTCACGCAGGATGCTCGCCGGATCGAACAGCATGCCGACCGAGACGAAGAACAGCACCGCGAAGGCGTCGCGCAGCGGCAGCGATTCTTCGGCGGCCCGATGGCTCAGCTCGGATTCGGACAGGATCATGCCGGCGAAGAAGGCGCCGAGCGCGAACGACACGCCGAACAGCTTCGCCGCCCCGAAGGCGACGCCGAGCGCGATCGCCAGCACGGCGAGCCGGAACAATTCGCGCGAGCCGGTGTGCGCGACCCAGTGCAGGACCCACGGAATCACGCGCCGGCCGACCACCAGCATCAAGACGACGAAGCCGGCGACCTTCAGAACCGTCACGGCGAGCACACCGCCGACGCCGAGGTCGCCGACGAAGCCGAACAGGCCGCCCGGCGCCGCATGGCCGCTCGCATCCGCGCCGCCGGTGCCGAGCGCCCCGGCGAGCGCCGGCAGCAGCACCAGCGCCAGCACCATCGCGAGATCCTCGACGATCAGCCAGCCGACCGCGATCTTACCGCGCTCGGTCTCGACGAGACGGCGCTCCTGCAGGGCCCGCAGCAGCACGACGGTCGAGGCGACCGAGAGCGCGAGCCCGAACACCAACGCGGCCGGCATCGACCAGCCGAGCCACCAGGCGAGTCCCGCGCCCATCGCCGTCGCGGCGGCGATCTGCACGATCGCTCCCGGCACGGCGATCGCCCGCACGGAGAGCAGATCGTCGAGCGAGAAGTGCAGGCCGACGCCGAACATCAAGAGGATCACGCCCATCTCGGCGAGCTCCGGCGCCAGCGTCTGGTCGGCGACGAAGCCCGGCGTGTGCGGACCGACCAGCACCCCCGCCACGAGATATCCGACCAGCGGCGGCACCTTCAGCCGGTGCGCGAGCGCGCCGAACACGAAGGCGAGGCCGAGACCGGCGACGATGGTGGCGATCAGCGGAGTGTGATGCAGCATGAACGGCGAGGCCTCGCACGGTCCCGCGGGCGGAACGGCATCCTGATGGATGGATTTCCGCCATTATGATCGGTTAGAGGACGATCGAGCAAGCGCACCGGCACGCGTCGTCCGCGACTTCGTGCGCGAGATGCGATACGACACGCGAATCGATATCACCAGTGAACCGTGACAGCTGTTCGCGACCCGACGAGACCCTGGCGACGAGACCTTGGGACGAGAGCCTGGCGACGAGAGCCTGACAGCGAGATCATGACGGCCAGACGCGCGACACGACAGCAGACGAGCGGCACGGCGACGCCGGCCGGCCTGCGCGCTTGTCTGGTCATCGCCCTGCTGATGCTGCACTGGAGCGCGCTGCCGCTGCTCGGGCTCCATCTCGGGATCGGCGTCGGCGGCACGATGTCGCGGGGCGTCGAGAACGCCGATCAGACGGCGCGGCCAGCCCTTCCGGTGCGCGACATGCTCCGCGCCGCCGTGACGATGCGGGCGGAGCGCAGCGAGCCGGGCGCCCCGGCCGCCTTCGGGCCGTCGGGCGATCACCCGGCCGTGCTGCCGGTCGATGTGCAACTGACGATCGTCGGGGCAGCGACGCGCCTCGCCGGGCCATCGATCGAGTCGTCGCGCGCGCGCGTCCGCCGCGCCTTCGACGCGCGCGGTCCGCCGGCCGTCGGGGTCTGAGCCCGACCGCGCCTCCGTCGCGCGGCTGTTTCCTCCTTTCCGATCTCATCACGGTCCCGCCGGGCGACGACGTCGCGCCGGTGCGCGATCGCTCGACCTGGACGACACCCATGCGAACCTCGCCTCGGGTGCTGGTGACCTATGCCCTCGTGATCCTTCTGGGCATGCTCGCGGCACTCCCCAATCTCCTCACCTCCACCCAGCTCGCGGCCCTGCCGGACTGGCTCCCCAAGAAGCAGATCACGCTCGGGCTCGATCTGCGCGGCGGATCGCATCTCGTGCTCGAGGTCGACATCCGCGAGCTCGTCAAGGAGCGCCTGCAGGGGCTCGTCGGCGAAGCCCGGCGCGAGCTGCGCCAGGCCGGCATCGAGACCGCCTCGGTCCGCCGGCAGGACAATGCCGTGGTGGTCGACCTGCGGGATCCGGCCCGCGAGGCCGATGCCGTGAAGCTCCTGCGCAAGCTCGCGCAGCCGGTGGCGTCGCTCGCCTTCGGCAGCCCGACGACCACCGACATCACGGTGACGCCCGGCCCGGCCGGTCCGACCGGCCCAGCCGGACGCATCCGCATGACGCTCGGCGAGGACGGCATCCGCGACCGCACAAACGCCGCCGTGGAGCAGAGCATCGAGATCATCCGCCAGCGAATCGATCAGGTCGGCGTCGCCGAGCCGACGATCCAGCGCGCCGGCGCCGACCGGATTCTCGTGCAGCTTCCCGGCGTGCAGGATCCGAGCCGCATCCGTGCGCTGCTCGGCAGCACCGCCAAGCTGACCTTCCATATGCTGTCGATGACCGATCCGTCCGGACCGCTGCCGGCGGGCGTTCACGTGATGCCCGGCACCACGGCGGGCGAGCGCTACGCCATCGAGGATCGCGTGTCGGTCGCCGGCGACCGGCTCGCCGACGCGCGCGCCGGCTTCGACCAGCGCACCGGTGAGCCGATCGTCTCGTTCCGCTTCGACGGGGTCGGCGCCCGCCAGTTCGCCGACATCACCACGGCCAATGTCGGCCGGCCCTTCGCCATCGTGCTCGACGGCAGGGTGCTGAGCGCGCCGGTGATCCGCGAGCCGATCACCGGCGGCTCGGGCCAGATCAGCGGCCGCTTCACGGTGGCGCAGGCGACCGACCTCGCCGCGCTGCTGCGCGCCGGTGCGCTGCCGGCGCCGCTCACCGTGATCGAGGAGCGCACCGTCGGCGCCGATCTCGGTGGCGATGCCATTGCGCGCGGCCTGGAGAGCGGGCTCATCGGCTTCGGCCTGGTGTTCGCCTTCATGCTGGTGCTGTATGGGCCGTGGGGGCTCGTCGCCAACGCGGCCCTCGCCCTCAACGTGGTGCTGACGCTGGGTGCCCTCAGCGTGCTCGGCGCCACCCTGACGCTGCCCGGCATCGCCGGCATCGTGCTCGGCATCGGGCTCGCGGTCGACGCCAACGTGCTGGTCAACGAGCGCATCCGCGAGGAGACCCGCAAGGGTCTCGGCGCGTTCGCGGCGCTCGATGCGGGCTTCAATCGCGCCTGGGCGACCATCGTCGACTCCAACGTCACGGCGTTGATCGCCACTGCGCTCCTGTTCCTGTTCGGCTCCGGCGCGGTGCGCGGCTTCGCCGTCACGATGGGGCTCGGCATCGCCATTTCGATGTTCACGGCGGTGTCGATCGTGCGGGTGATCATGACCGCGATCGTCCGGCGCCGGCGTCTGAAGACCCTGGACATCGGGCCGCTGTTCCGACTGCGGCTGATCCCGGAGGGCACCGCGATTCCGTTCATGCGCGGCCGCTTCGTCGGCATCGGCGTGTCGGCCTTCCTGTCGCTCGCCTCGCTCGGCCTGTTCGTCACGCCGGGGCTCAATTACGGCGTCGACTTCCGCGGAGGCATCCAGATGGAGGTGGTGACCAAGGGGCCGGCCGACCTCGCCGCGCTGCGCAGCGGGCTGGACAAGCTCGGGCTCGGCGAGATCGCGCTGCAGGAGTTCGGCGACGCCTCGACCGTGCTGGTGCGGGCTGAGCGGCAACCCGGCGACGAGGCGGCCCAGACCGCGGCCGTGGAGACGATCCGCGCAGAGCTCGCGACGATCGCGCCGGGCTCGAAGGTCGAACGCACCGAGGTCGTGGGGCCGAAGGTGAGCGGCGAGCTCGCCACCGCGGGCGTGCTCGCCGTGGTGCTCGCGAGCCTCGCCATGATGGCCTACATCTGGGTGCGTTTCGAATGGCCGTTCGCGGTCGGTGCCATCGCGACCCTGGTGCTCGACGTCACCAAGACGGTCGGCTTCTTCGCGCTGACCGGGCTCGACTTCAACCTCACGGCGATCGCGGCGCTGCTGACGCTGATCGGCTACTCGGTCAACGACAAGGTCGTGGTATACGACCGCATGCGTGAGAACATGCGGCGTTTCAAGGCGATGCCGCTGCGCGACGTGATCGACCGGTCGATCAACGAGACGCTCGGCCGCAGCCTCTACACCTCGGTGACGGCGTTCCTGGCGATGCTGCCGATGGCGCTTTTCGGCGGCGCCGCGGTGGCTAGCTTCGCCATTCCGATGGTGTTCGGCATCGTCGTGGCGGCGAGCTCGTCGGTGTTCATCGCGGCGCCGATCCTCCTGTTCCTCGGCGACTGGCGGACCCGCCGGCGGGCGGCGATCGCCCCGCATCGCGGCGACGAGGCCGAGAGTCCGGCCTGAGCGGCCGATGCGCGCGACCGACAGCCGGCGCCGCGCGGTGCCGGCGGTCGGCAGGCGGCGGGCGTATCATCCGGCATCCGCCCGATCACTTCCGGTCATTCCGGGGCGGTGCGCAGCGCCGAACCCGGAATCCAGCCGAGCGTTCGGGCGTATCGCTGGATTCCGGGTTCGCGGCTTCGCCGCGCCCCGGAATGAGGGCGTACCGATCGACCGCAACGGGTGTCAGATCAGCAGGCCGTCGCGCAGCTCCAGCACGCGGTCGAAGCGGTCGACGATCTTCTCGTCGTGGGTGACGACGACGATCGCCGCCTTCTGGTCGACGGCGACGCGGCGGAGCAGATCCATCACGGTCTGGGCGCGCTGCGAATCGAGCGCCGCGGTCGGCTCGTCGGCCAGGATGATGCGGGGCCGGTTGGCGAGCGCGCGGGCGATGGCGACGCGCTGCGCCTCGCCGCCCGAAAGCTGCGACGGAAAGGCGTCGCGGCGATGACCGACGTCGAGATAGTCGAGCAGCTCGCCGGCGCGACGCCGGGCCGCTGCGCGCGGCTCTCCGGCGAGCTGAAGCACCAGCGCCACATTGTCGGTCGCTGTGAGGAACGGCAGCAGGTTGTGGAACTGGAAGATGAAGCCGACGGTCTCGAGCCGCAGCCGGCGCAGATCGCGCCGCAGCCAGTGCCCCTCGGCGAAGATGTCCTCGCCGGCGATCCGCACCGTGCCCGCCGACGGCGCCAGGATGCAGCCGACGATGTTGAGCACCGTCGTCTTGCCGGAGCCGCTCGGGCCGCGCAGCCCGACCACCTCGCCGGCGCCGACGTCGAACGAGACGCCGCGCAGCGCGTCGACCCGCGCCGGGCCCTCACCGTAGTGCTTCTTCACGTCGACGAAGCTGACGAGGGGTGTCGCGGCGTCGATCATCGCGGCACTGATCATCGCGGGGCTGATCATCGTAGGATCGCTCATGCTGCGCTCCTCACCCGGCCAGCGCCGTCGCTGGATCGACCTTGAGGGCGAGCCGGACACCGAGCGTGCTGGCGACCAGGCAGATGACGACGACCACGGTGGCGAGCGCCATCACGTCCGGCGGATCGACGACGACGCGGCGCGGGAAGCTGTCCTTGAGGGCGAGGAGCAGGCCGAGGCCCGCGGCGAATCCGATCGCGCCCATCGCGAGCGCCTGCTGCAGGATCAGGCCGACGATGGTGCGATCCGGCGCGCCGATCAGCTTGAGGGTGGCGATCTCGCGGGTCTTGTCGATGGTCAGCGTGTGGATGATCAGCGCGATGATCACGGTCGAGACGATCAGCAGCAGCGTCGTGAACAGACCGATCTGCCGGCGCGCCCGCTCGATCACCGAGCGGCTCAGCACCGTCTCCTGCTCCTCCTGGGTCAGCACCGCGAGATGCTTCCAGCGCCGCACGCCGTCGGCGACGCTCGCCACCGGCACGTCGGGGCTCACCCGCGCGACGATCGCGTTGACGATGTCGCTCGACGCCTCGCCGCCGCCGCGGGCGAGCTCGCGGCGCGCCGCCGGCGGGGCGAGCTCGAACTGCAGCTTCTGCGAGTCGCGCAGCGTGATGAACACCACCGGGTCGCCGCCCGAGGAGACCTGCCCGGCCGTGACGCCGACCACCGTGAAGGTGCGGCGGCCGAGCTTCAGACGCTCGCCGACCGTCAGGCCGGTCGAGCGATCGACGACCGCCTCGTAGCGGCTCTGCACGATCGGGCGCCCGTCGATCAGGTTCGCCGGCCCGCCGGGACGGCCGGGCTCGGAGCCGATCACATAGACGCGCAGCTTGCCGGCCGCCGTCTCGGTCTCGACCGACTGGAACGTCACGGCGCCGGCCACCGTGACGCCGGCGACGCGGGCGACCGCCTCGCGCGTGTCGCCGGGCAGCCGCGAGGCCTCGGCGAACGGACCGCGCGTATTGGTCTCGACCACCCAGAGGTCGACGGCCGGCGAGCGCGCGAGCGTCAACGCCTCGGCGATCAGGCCGCGATAGATGCCGAGCATCGAGAGCACGATGGCGAGCAGCAGGCCGAGCCCCAGGCAGGTCATCAGGAAGCGGCCGAGATTGTGCCGGATGTCGCGGGCCGCGAGATTCATGGCCGCGATCCTTGGGCCCGCGATTCTTGGGCCCGCGATTCTTGGGCCCCTGCCGCGATCGAGGCGGAGCGTCCCTCGCGAAATCCCGAGCCGACCACGGCGGCGATGCGGGCGCCGTCCGGCAGCCCGCCCCTCAGCGCGACGCGGCCATCGTGATTGCGGTCCCCGAGCTGCACCTGCGCGCGAGCGAGCCGTCCATCGCGAACGATCCAGACGACACCGGTGGCGCCGTCGAAGCGCTCGATCGCCTTTTCGGGGATCATCAGGGCGTGCGGCAGCACCGCCTTGGTGACGAACACCTCGGCCTGCTCGCCGATGTGGAAGTCGGTCGGACAGTCCGTGCAGGCGACGTAGACGCGGCGCTCCTCGTTGACCCGGTCGCTCTCGATGCCGATGCGCACGACCGTGCCGTGGAACGTCCTTTGGGGCAGCGAGCGCAGCCGCACCTCGGCGGGCTGGCCGAGCGCGATGCCGCCGGCGCGCGCCTCGTCCACATAGGCGAGGATCCACACGGTCTGCGGCGCGACCAGCGTGAACAGCGCCTCGCCGGCCCCCACCACGGCGCCGAGCTCCTTCGCACGCGACACCACGATCGCGTCGAACGGCGCCTTGAGGACGTGCTGATCGAGCACGGCGCGGTCGCTGGCGAGCTGGGCGCGGGCGTCGTCGAGCCTCGCCTTGGCGGACGCGATCTCGCTCTGGGCGACCAGGAGATCGGCGCCGGCGATCGCCTCGTTGGCCTGTGCCTCCTCGGCGGCCTCCTGCGACACCGACTGGCGCTCGAGCAGCGACTGGCGGCGGCGGTTGGTCTGCACGCGCTGGCGATGCGTCGCCTCCGACTTGCGGGCGGCCGCCTCGGCGACCTTAAGGGCCGCTTCGGCGCTGGCGACCTGGGCTTCCGCCTTGGCGAGGCGCGCCGCCTGCTCGGTCGCGTCGATCGCGGCCAGCACCTGCCCGGTCTTGACGGCGTCGCCGTGGTCGGCGTGCAGCGCCGTGAGCGTGCCGGCCACCTTGAACCCGGTCCGGCTCGTCACCCGCGCCTCCACGGTGCCGAGCCCGAACACTTTTATGGGCACCTCGACCCCCGGCTCCACGACCGTGACCGAGATGGGCGACGATCGCACGACGAAGACCACGCCGGCCGCGACGACGGCGACGACACCGAGCACGGCGAGCACGAGAGCGAGGCGGCGCATGGGCTGCTCTGATCAGGACAAGGGGAGCGAATGGACGACACCGTGGACAAGCACGCAGGACGGATGCACGGCGGGACCGATCACGCGAACGATCACGGGCGGGAATGATCACAGGTCCGAGTGTCCATGCGATGTCTTGAATGTAAAGTCGTGTAAAGACCGGACGGTCGGGCGCGCATCGCAGATGTCCCGACCATCTTACCTCTCGTTGCGTCGATTGCCGTCGCGGCCGAACACGTGTATTCTGATTGGCGAGAGGATCTCCCGACCGATGCAACCGTCGATCCTGCGCCTGCTCGGGCTGGCCGCGCTGCTCGTCGCAGTCGCGGTCGGCTTCGTTGCGGCCGGATCCGGCCACGCCCAGGCCCATCCGGGACATGGTCACGATCGTCCGGGCCATGCTCACGCCGGTCATCTCCTGCCGAGCCTAGTCCAATCAGGTGATGCCCATGCGGGTCACGTCCCGGCACCGCCGCCGGTGTCGGCTCCGGCCGAAGTCGACCTGACAGTCTCGGCCACGACGATTACCCAAGCGCCGCATTCGGCCACCCTCGCGCCGCAGGCGAGCGTGCATGAATCCAACTCGTCCGGCGCCGCCGCGGTCGACGGGTCCGTGCAGCACGACGGCACGGCATCCGGAGGCGGCTGCGCGGCACCCGGCTGCTGCGGCGGTGGTCCCTGCAGTGTCTGCTGCTCGGTGGTGCCCACCGGTGCCGGCCTCGTCTGGCCGTCGCGTGCCGCCGCGACGCTCGGCATCCTCTCCGGCCCGACGCTCGACGACGCGGTGTCGTCCGGCCTGATCCGTCCCCCTCGATCCTTCGTCTGAGCCCGCTTCCGCAACGACCACGCCCCCGGCCCGTCCCGCCGGGACGTGATCACTGCCCGGTTCCAGGACGAAGGACGTTTTTCGATGCTCTCCCGCATGTTTCGCGCGGCCGCGTCACACGCGACCGTGGCGGCTGCCGCGCTGCTCGTCGCGCTGCTCGCCAGCATGGCGACCGCCGTCGCCCACGAAGGTCACGATCACGGCGACCAGCCGACCGCGCCGGCCCATGTGCTGCCGCGCGGCGAGGCGACGAGCGGACCCTTCCAGCTCGTCGCCGTCCTCAACGGCGACGAGCTGGCCCTGTGGCTCGACGACTTCGCCACCAACCGGCCCATCACGGACGCCACGCTGGAGATCGAGACCCCGCAGGGGCCGGTAGCGGCGGACGCGCGATCGGCGGACGGCAGCTTCCGCCTGAAGGCGCCCTGGCTCACGGCCGCCGGCGCCGCCGCCGGAGGACATGTCGATCTCGCCGTCACGGTGACGGCCGGCGACGCGATCGAGATTCTCGCGCTCACCATCGAGACCGGAGGCGCGGCGGCGACCACGGCCCCGCCCGCCGCCGGCAGCTGGCCGGCCTGGACGGCCCGCCTCGCCGCGCTCGGCCGGCCGGCCGTGCTGTCGACGCTGGCCGGCGGCATCGCGGCGGGCCTGCTCCTCGCCGGCCTGTTCGGACGGCGCCGCGCCGCCGCCGTGCCGCTCGCCGGCGTCGGGCTTCTCGCCGCGGTCGGCCTCGGGCTCCTCCAGCAGGAGAGCGTCGCGCACGAGGAGCAGGCCGCCGACGTCCAGCAGGTAGCGCCCCGCCCGTCCGCGACCGCGGTCGCCGAGCGGGCGCAGCGCCAGACCGACGGCACCCTCTTCGTGCCCAAGGCGGTGCAGCGCATCTTCGCGCTGGAGAACACGCTCTCGGTAACCAGCGACACGCGTCGCGCCGTCGAGCTGCCGGGCCGCATCATCCCGGACCCGGACGCCGCCGGCTACGTGCAGACCGCGGTGGGCGGCCGGCTGGCGCCGCCGCCCGGCGGCTTCCCGCGGCTCGGTGCGACCGTGAAGGCCGGCGACGTGCTCGCCTATGTCACGCCGCCCGTGCAGGCGATCGACGCCTCCGACATGCGCCAGCGCCAGGGCGAGCTCGACCAGCAGATCGCCATCGTCGAGCGCCGCATCGCGCGCTGGGAGCCGCTCGCCGCCTCCGGCGCCGTCACCCGCACCCAGCTCGAGGAAGCCAGGCTCGAGCTGAAGGGCCTCGCCGACCGCCGCGCCGCGCTCGACCGCGTGCGCCGCGAGCCGGAGGCGCTGGTCGCCCCGGTGTCGGGCATCGTCGCCGACGGCGTGCCGGTCGCCGGCCAGATCGCCCAGACCAACGCGATCGTGTTCCAGATCGTCGACCCGACGCGCCTGTGGGTCGAGGCGATGAGCTTCGATCCGCTCGACGGCCTCGCCCAGGCGAGCGCCGTCACGGCCGGCGGGACGACGCTGCCGCTCGCCTTCCGGGGCGCCGGCTTCGCCGATCGCGGCCAGGCCATCCCGGTGCACTTCGCCGTCACGGGCGACACCAAGGGCATCCGCAGCGGCCAGTTCGTCACCGTGGTGGCGGCGACCGGGGAGACGACGTCCGGCCTCGCCGTGCCGCGCTCCGCCGTCGTGCGCGGGTCCGACGGTCAGGCGCAGGTGTTCGACCACGTCTCGGCCGAGCGATTCGTGCCGCGCCCGGTGCGCACCGCGCCGCTCGACGGCGACCGCGTGCTGATCCTGGCCGGCGTCGAGCCGGGCCGGCGGATCGTCGTGCAGGGCGCGCCGCTCCTCGACAACGTGCGCTGAGGCCGCGCCATGTTCACCACCCTGGTCACCCAGTCGCTGCGCAACCGCATCCTGGTGCTGGCGCTCGCCGCCGTGCTGATCCTCGTCGGGATGTTCAGCGTGTCGCGCCTGCCCGTCGACGTCTTCCCCGACCTCAATCGCCAGACCATCACGATCATGACCGAGGCGGAGGGGCTCGCGCCGCCCGAGGTCGAGCTGCTCGTCACCTATCCGATCGAGACGCGGATGAACGGGGCACCCGGCGTCACCCGCATCCGCTCGGTGTCGGGCGTCGGCCTGTCCATCGTCTATGTCGAGTTCGAGTGGGGCGGCGACATCTACCGCAACCGCCAGCTCGTCGCCGAGCGGCTCGCGCTGGTGCGCGATCAGCTCCCGCCCGAGGTGACCCCGATGATGGGGCCGGTCTCCTCGCTGATGGGCCAGATCGTGATGATCGCCATGACGAGCCAGACCGCGACCCCGATGGAGCTGCGCGAGACCGCCGACTTCGTGGTGCGGCCGCGGCTGCTGGCGATTCCGGGTGTCGCCCAGGTGATCCCGATGGGCGGCGAGGTACGCCAGTATCGCGTCTCGCCGCAGCCGCCGGCGCTGCGCGCGCTGGGCGTGAGCTACGAGCAGATCGAGAAGGCGCTCACCGCCTTCGGCGCCAATGCGGGCGGCGGCTTCGCCGATCTCGATGCGCGCGAGGTGCTGATCCGCAACATCGGCCGCACGACCAGTCTCGAGGATCTGCGCAACGTGGTCGTCGCGACCGTCGACGAGCGGCCCGTGTTCCTGCACCAGGTCGCGACCGTCGACTACGCGGCGCGCGCCAAGCGCGGCGATTCCGGCTACATGGGCAAGCCCGCCGTGGTCGTCGCCATCGAGAAGCAGCCGGACGTCGACACGGTGGCGCTGACGCGCCGCATCGAGGAGGCCGTCAAGGAGCTGGAGCCGTCGCTGCCGCACGGCATCTCGCTCGACAATCCGATGTTCCGCCAGGCCGACTTCATCGAGACCTCGATCCGCAACGTCGAGACGGTGCTGATCGAAGCCGGCATCGTCGTCGCCGTGGTGCTGTTCGCCTTCCTGTTGAACTGGCGCACCACCGTGATCTCGCTGACCGCGATCCCGATGTCGATCCTGATCACGGCCGTGGTGTTCCACCTCGCCGGGCTCTCGATCAACACCATGACGCTCGGCGGCATCGCCATCGCGATCGGCGAGCTGGTCGACGACGCGGTCGTCGACGTGGAGAACATCTTCCGCCGCCTGCGCGAGAACGTCGCGCTGGGCTCGCCCCGCACGGTGTTCGACTTGGTGGTCGGCGCCTCGCAGGAGGTGCGCTCCGGCATCGTCTACGCCACCGCCATCATCGTGATGGTGTTCGTGCCGCTGTTCGCGCTCGGCGGCATCGAGGGCAAGCTGTTCGCGCCGCTCGGCCAGGCTTACATCGTCTCGATCCTGGCGAGCCTCCTGGTGTCGATCACGCTGACGCCCGTGATGGCCTTCTACATGCTGCCGGCGCTCGGCCGGCACGCCCATCGCGAGGGCTGGCTGGTCCGCGTGCTCAAGCGCGGCTATGCGGCGACGCTGCGCCGCGCCTACGGCAACGGCGGGCCGATCATCGGCGCCACCGTGGCGCTGGTGATCGCCGCCGGCGCCGCCGCGCTGTCGCTGCCGCGCGTCTTCCTGCCGCCCTTCAACGAAGGCACGTTCACGATCCTGCTCACCTTCAATCCGGGCGTGTCGCTGCCCGAGTCGAACCGCGTCGGCACCATCGCCGAGCGCCTCCTGATGGACGTTCCGGGCATCCGCACGGTCGGCCGGCGCACCGGCCGGGCCGAGCTCGACGAGCACGCCGAGGGCATCCACGTCACCGAGCTCGAGGTCGCGCTCGACCGCGGCCGCCCCAAGCAGGAGATCGTCGCCGACATCCGGGCGCGGCTCGCCGTGCTGCCGCTGTCGCTCAACATCGGCCAACCGATCTCGCACCGGCTCGACCACATGCTGTCCGGCATCCGCTCCGAGCTCGCCCTGAAGGTGTTCGGCGAGGATCTCGACACCATGCGGACGGTCGCCGAGAGCTTCCGCGAGAAGCTCGCCGGCATCCCTGGCGTCGTCGACCTGCAGGTCGAGAAGCAGGTGCGCATCCCGCAGCTCGAGATCCGCGTCGACTACGGCCGCGCCGCGCTCTACGGCGTGCAGCCGGCCGCCGTGGTCGATCAGCTCGGCCGCCTCTCGAACGGCCGCGTCGTCTCGCGGGTGATCGACGGCAATCGCCGCTTCGACGTGGTGATGCGCCTGCCCGAGCGGCTGCGCACCACCGGCGGGCTCGGCGATCTCCTGATCGAGACGCCGCGCGGCTGGATCCCGGCCCGCCTGATCGCCGACATCCGCGAGACCGACGGGCCGAACCAGATCCTCCGCGAGAACGCCCGCCGCCGCATCGTCGTGCTCGCCAATGGCGACGGCTCCAGCGACATGGCCGGCATCGTCGCGTCGATCCGGAAGATCATCGCGGAGACCTCGCTGCCGCAGGGCGTCACGGCGCGCCTGGAAGGAACGTTCCAGGCCCAGGAGGAGGCGACCCGCACCATCGGGCTCCTGTCGCTCGTCTCGCTGTCGATGATCTTCGCGATCCTGTACGGCCGCTACCGCTCGGCCGTGCTGGCGCTGATCATCATGGGCAGCGTGCCGCTCGCGCTGATCGGCTCGGTCGCGGCGCTGTGGATCGCCGGCGAGCCCCTGTCGGTCGCCAGCATGGTCGGCTTCATCACGCTCACCGGCATCGCGGCCCGCAACGGCATCCTCAAGATCAGCCACATCGCGAATCTCGCGGTGAGCGAGGGCATGCCGTTCGGCCGCGATCTCGTCACCCGCGGGTGCCTGGAGCGGATGACGCCGGTGTTGATGACGGCGCTCTCCGCCGGCGTCGCGCTGGTGCCGTTGCTGATCGATGCCTCGGGCGCCGGCAAGGAGATCCTGCACCCGGTCGCCGTCACGATCTTCGGCGGGCTGATCAGCGCGACGCTGCTCGACGCCTTCGTGACGCCGATCCTGGTGCTGCGCCTCGGCGAGAAGCCGATCGCCCGGCTGCGCGCCATCGCGGCCGAACGCGCCACCGATTCCGCCGCGGCCACGCCCGCGCCGGCGACCTACTGATCACTCACTCACACCACAGAAGGAGAATCTCGATGGTCAACCGACGCACCCTGCTCACGAACGCCGCCCTCATGACCGCCGCCCTGATGGCCGGCACCACCCTGCTCGCCCCCGCGCCGGTCCTCGCCCACAATCCGAAGCCGAGCCACGGCGGCCGGATCGTCATCGCCGGCAACTTTCACGTCGAGCTGGTGATCGACGGCACGAGCCTGTCGGCCTATCTGCTCGGCCACGACGACAAGCCGCGCGATGCGGCCGGCTATCAGGGCGTCGCCCTACTGGTGGTCGACGGCAAGAGCCAGCGCGTGCCGCTCGCGCCCGCCGGCGGCAACCGCCTCGACGGCAAGGCACCCGCAGCGCTGCCGGCGACCGTCAAGGCGGTCGTGCAGATCACCGGGCCGAGCGGCGCCACGGCGCAGGCCAAGTTCGACTGACGGCCGGCAAAGCGGAGTGCCTGGTGAAGTCGCCCCGCACTCCGCTCATGCCCGCGAAGGCGGGCATCCAGGGCTCCACGTCGTGACGCCCCTGGGTCCCCGCCTTCGCGGGGACGAGCGGAAATCGGGGCAATGCACGTAGACGAGAACGAGCGCCTGCTCCGGCTCAGGCCGGCAGCGGCTGCGGCGCGGCGGCTTCGGCCTCTCGGCGGATGCGGGTCAGCACCTGGCGCAGCAGGGTGAGGTCGACCGGCTTCGGCAGCGCCTCGCGCACGTCGAGCTTCATCAGGATCGCCATCGACACGGTCTCGCTGCGCATCGCCGCGTTCGAGCCGCTGACGATGACGATCGGGGAGCGGCAGTCCATCTCGACCAGCGCATGCATGACGTCGAGGCCGTTGCGGGCGCCGAGCGAGAGATCGAGCGTGATGGCCGTGAACACCGTGCGGCGCAGGCTCGACACCGCCGCGCCGAAGGTCGCGGCCTGGGTCGGTACGTAGCCGGCCCGATCGGCCGTCTTGCACAGCACCATCCGGTGCACCGGATCGTCGTCGATCACCAGCACGGTCGAAGCGGCGACGGTCGGTGCGCCGACGGTCGGCGCGGCGACGGCGCCCGCACAGGCGGGCTCGAACGACTTCCGGAGGATCGGGTCGTGGGCCAGATCGAGCATGTCCGACCTCCCAGCTCGTGATTGGACCCCTCCGACCTACGCCCGCCGGCCCCAACGTCCTGTTAATTCGATCCGACAAACTCGGGCATATTGTCGAATTCGCCGCAACGAACTCGAAACCGCATCACTCCGCCAATCGCGCACCGCCCTCAGGGCGCCCGCCGCCCGGCCGCCGATGCCCGCCGCGGGCCCGCATCCGCGGACGTCGGCGACAGGTCCGAGAGCGCCTCGACCACGGCGCGCAGGCCGCGGTCGAGCCGCTTGTCCCGGCGCAGAACGACGCCGAGCGAGCGGGCCAGCCGCGGCGACAGCGGCCGCATCGCGATCTGGCCGCGCGCCTCCGCCGCCGCGACCGCGAGGCGCGGCAGCACGGCGAATCCAAGCCCGGCGCCGACCAGCTCCTTGATCGCCTCGACGCTGCCGAGCTCCATCACGGGCTTCGGCGTGCGGCCGGCGCGGGCGAACCAGCGATCGATCACCCGGCGCGTGTTGCCGCCGGCCTCGTAGAGCACCAGCGGCTTGTCGGCGAGCGCGGCGGCGCCGAAGCGCGGCGGCAGCGCCGCGTCGGGCGGCGCCACCGCGACCAGCTCGTCGGCATAGACGGGCGTCACCTGGAAGTTGCGGCCGGCGATCGGCAGGGTCGCCAGCGCGACGTCGAGCGCATTGGCGGCGAGGCGGTCGAGAATGTCGGCGGTGTTGCCGGTCTCGACCGTCAGCTCAAGCCCGGGCAGGCGCCGCCGCAGCGCCCGCAGCACCGGCGGAAGCAGATAGATGCAGGCCGTGGCGCCGGTGCCGATGCGCACCCGCCCGGCCGTCCCGGCGCGGTGCGGCGCCAGCGCCGCGACCGCAGCGGCGAGCTCGTCGCCGATGCGGCTCGCGTGGACGAGGAGATCGCTGCCCGCCGCGGTCGGCTGGGCGCGGCGGCCGAGCCGCTCGATCAGCCGCACCCCGAGCCGTCGCTCGAGGGTGCGGATCTGCAGGCTGACGGCCGGCTGCGTCAGCCCGGCCCGTTCGGCCGCGGCCGAGAAGCTGCCGAGCGTCGCCACGTCGCAGAAGGTGCGGAGCTGGTCGAGCGTCACGCCTTTCATGGCAGCGATCCTTATCGGATGCATAAGTCCCATAAGCTTCCATCGCGGCGCCTCAGGGCGCAAGATCGCAGGCCCGCGGCACGCCGCTCCGCCCTGCCCGCTCCGGGCCTCTCGCGAGGTGTTCTTGTCCCGTCCGCTCGTCTCGTCCCGGCCGTCGCTGCGCGATTGCGCGGTCGGCGACCTCCCGGCCGTCACGGCCATCTACGCCGAGGCGGTGCGCCACGGCCGCGCCAGCTTCGAGCTCGAGCCGCCCGATCTCGCCGAGATGACGCGGCGCCGTGCCGTCCTGGTCGCCGGCGGCTTTCCGTATCTGGTCGCCGAGATCGACGGCGCGGTCGCCGGCTACGCCTATGCGGGGCCGTATCGGCCGCGGCCCGCCTATGCCTGGACGGTGGAGAACTCGGTCTATGTCGCGCCGCAGCTGCAGGGCCGCGGCCTCGGCCTCGCGCTGCTCACCCGGCTGGTCGAGGCGGCAACCGCGCGCGGCTTCCGCCAGATGATCGCCGTGATCGGCGATTCGGCGAACCACGCCTCGATCCGGCTGCACACCCGCGCCGGCTTCGCACCGGTCGGCGTGCTGCGGGCGAGCGGCTTCAAGCACGGCGTCTGGCTCGACAGCGTGCTGATGCAGCGCCCGCTCGGCGACGGCGACCGCACGCCCCCGCCCGCTCCGGCTGCCCGATGAACGCCGGCAGCGGCATCTCGCGACGCCTGGTCGCGGCGCTCGGCGCCGGGCAGCTCGTGATGTGGGGCGTGTCCTATTATCTGGTCGGCGTGCTCGGCGACCCGATGGCGGCCGACCTCGGCTGGTCGCGCACCGCCGTCTATGGCGGCTTCGCGCTGGCGCTCGTGGTGATGGGCATCGTCTCGGCACCGGTCGGTCGGGCCATCGACCGGCTCGGCGGGCGCCGGGTGATGACGGCCGGCTCGCTGCTCACCGCGCTCGGCTGCGCCGGGCTGGCCGCCACGACCGGGCCGATCTCGTTCTTCGCCGCCTGGGCCTGCCTCGGCCTCGCGATGCGGATGACGCTCTACGAGGCGGCCTTCGCGGCGCTGGTGCGGATCGGCGGCCGCGACGCGCGGCCCGCCATCGCCCAGATCACGCTCTTGGGCGGGCTCGCGTCCAGCGTGTTCTGGCCGATCGGCGACCTCCTCACCAAGGGCTTCGGCTGGCGCGGCGCCGCACTCGGCTACGCCGCCTTCGCGCTCGCCACCGTGCCGATCCACCGGGCGATCCCGGACGCCCGTGCGAGCGATCGCCCGGTGCCGACCGGCACCGCCCCGCCGCCGGCGCCGCTCGCCGTGACGCCGGCCCAGCACCGCACCGCCGCCGTGCTCTACGCCACCGCCGTGACCGTGACGGCCTTCCTCGCCGCCGCCATGTCGGCCCACATGATCGGGCTGATGGCCGGGCTCGGCCTCGGCGCCGGCATGGCCGTGTGGATGTCGGCGCTGCGCGGCGTCGGCCAGTCGACGGCGCGGCTCGGCGAGGTGGCGCTCGGCGGCCGCAGCGACCCGCTGGCGCTCGGCACGCTGGCGGCGGCGCTGTTGCCCCTCGGCTTCGTGGTCGGGCTGTGGGGTGGCGTGTCGCTCACGGCGGCGGCCGTGTTCGCGCTCGCTTACGGGGCCGGCAACGGGCTGATGACGGTGGTGCGCGGTACCCAGCCGCTGGTGCTGTTCGACCATCGCACCTATGGCGGCCTGGTCGGACGCCTCACCGCGGCGAGCTTCTTCGTCTCGGCGGCGGCGCCCGTGACCTACGCAGCCGTGATCGACCGGCTCGGCGCCGGCGTCGCGCTGATCGGCTCGGCCGTGCTGGGCGTCATCGTGCTCGCCTGCGCAGCGACGCTGCTTCTCATCTTCCGCCGGCGCGAGGAGATCAGCGGACCGTGAGACCGCGCGTCCTGAAGATCGCGATCGCCGCCGCGATCTGCTCGGCGGTCGGCACCGGCGTGTCGCCGAGCGGATAGGCGCGGCCGAGCGCCGCCCATTTGTGCTCGCCGAGCCGGTGATAGGGCAGCACGTCGACCTGCTGCACCAGCGGGCCGAGCTCGACCAGAAAGTCCGCGAGCCGGGCGATGTCGGCCTCGCCGTCGGTGAGGCCGGGCACCAGCACGTAGCGGATCCACAAGGGCTTGCCGAGCCGCACCATGCGCCGCGCGAAGTCGAGCGTGGGGCCGAGCTCGCGGCCGGTGATCTGTTTGTAGACGGCCGGATCGGAATGCTTGATGTCGAGCATCACGAGATCGACCGGATCGAACCAGTCGTCCGCGACTTTTCGGCCGAGGAAGCCAGTGGTGTCGAGCGCGGTGTGCAGGCGCAGGTCGTCGTGCAGGCGGCGCAGGAGCGCGCCGACGAAGCCGGGCTGGCTCATCGGCTCGCCGCCCGAGACCGTGACGCCGCCGGCGAGGCGCAGGAAGCCGCGATACGGCGCGATCTCGGCGATCGCCTCGTCGAGGTCGACGCGGCGGCCACCCTTCGTGGTCCAGGTGTCGGGGTTGTGGCAGTAGACGCAGCGCAGCGGACAGCCGGCCACGAAGTAGACGAACCGCATGCCCGGCCCGTCACCCGCCGCCCCGGTCTCGACCGAGTGCAGGAACCCGACCGGCGCCGCGTCGGCATCGGTGCCGGCCGGCGGCACGATCACGCAGGCCGGACGACCGGCGGGGGCGTGGATCAGCGAGGGCTCGGGGGTCATGGTCTCTTGTCCTTCGGCTCGTCGTCGGCGCCCGGCCCGCGATCAGGAGTGTTTGGAGCCGGGCGCCTTCGCGACGAACGCTTCTGACCGGCGCCGCCGCGAAGCGGCGCCGGTCGTGATCACATGCAGCCGTGGAACGTCCGGCTGATCACGTCGAGCTGCTGCTCGCGCGACAGCTTGACGAAGTTCACGGCGTAGCCGGACACCCGGATGGTGAGCTGCGGATAGTTCTCCGGGTGCTCCATCGCGTCGAGCAGCGTGTCGCGGTTGAGCACGTTGACGTTGACGTGATGGCCCATGGCGCCCGCGAAGGCGTCGAGGCAGGCGGCGAGGTTCTTCTGCCGCTCCTCCGGCACCCGGCCGAGCGCCGTCGGGGTCGCCGAGGCGGTCCAGGAGATGCCGTCGAGCGCGCAGGCGTAAGGGATCTTCGCGACCGACGCGCCAGCCGCGACGAAGCCCTTCTTGTCGCGCCCGTTCATCGGGTTGGCGCCCGGCGCGAAGGGCTCGCCGGCGCGGCGGCCGTCCGGCGTGTTGCCGGTCTTCTTGCCGTAGACGACGTTCGACGTGATGGTCAGCACCGACTGGGTCGGCACCGCGTCGCGATAGAAGTGCGGCTGCGCCTTGATCTTCTCGATGAAGCTCTCGGCCAGCCACACGGCGATCGCGTCGGCACGGTCGTCGTTGTTGCCGTAGGCCGGGTAGTCGCCCTCGATCACGTAGTCGACCGCGAGGCCGGCGGCGTTGCGCACCACCTTCACCTTGGCGTGCTTGATGGCCGACAGGCTATCGGCGGCGACCGACAGGCCGGCGATGCCGCACGCCATGGTGCGCAGCACGTCACGGTCGTGCAGCGCCATCTCGATGCGCTCGTAGGCGTACTTGTCGTGCATGTAGTGGATGACGTTGAGCGCCTTGACGTAGGTCTTGGCGAGCCAGCTCATCATCGGATCGAGCTTGGCGACCACGGTGTCGTAGTCGAGCACGTCGCCCTCGATCGGCGTGAAGCCCTCGGCCACCACGAGGCCGGATTTCTCGTCGACGCCGCCGTTGATCGCGTAGAGCAGCGCCTTGGCGAGGTTGGCGCGGGCGCCGAAGAACTGCATCTGCTTGCCGATGCGCATCGGCGAGACGCAGCAGGCGATGCCGTAATCGTCGCCCCAGTGCGGCCGCATCACGTCGTCGTTCTCGTACTGGATCGACGAGGTCTCGATCGACACCTTGGCGCAGAAGTCCTTGAAGCCCTCGGGCAGCTGGGTCGACCACAGCACCGTGAGATTGGGCTCGGGCGCCGGGCCGAGATTGAACAGCGTCTGCAGGAACCGGAAGCTGGTCTTCGTCACCAGCGGACGGCCGTCCTCGCCGATGCCGCCGATCGACTCGGTCACCCAGGTCGGGTCGCCGGAGAACAGCGTGTCGTATTCGGGCGTGCGCAGGAAGCGCACGATGCGGAGCTTGATCACCATGTCGTCGATCAGCTCCTGCGCCTGCGCCTCGGTGAGGAGCCCGCGCGCGATGTCGCGATCGAGATAGATGTCGAGGAAGGTCGAGACACGGCCGAGCGACATCGCCGCGCCGTTCTGCTCCTTCACGGCGGCCAGATAGCCGAAATAGGTCCACTGCACGGCCTCGCGGCCGGTCGCGGCCGGCTGGGTCACGTCGCAGCCGTAGGTCGCCGCCATCTGGGCGAGCTCGTCGAGGGCGCGGATCTGCTCGTTGAGCTCCTCGCGCAGCCGCATCGTCGTCTCGTCGAAGACGGCGTCGTCGATCTCGTGCAGCTCGCGCCGCTTGTCGGCCTTCAGACGCTCGGTGCCGTAGAGCGCGACGCGGCGATAGTCGCCGATGATGCGGCCGCGGCCGTAGGCGTCCGGCAGGCCGGTGACCACGCCGGACTTGCGGGCCGCGAGGATCTCCGGCGAGTAGGCGTCGAAGACGCCCTGGTTGTGGCTCTTGCGGTACTTGGTCCAGATCTCCTGGACGATCGGGTCGATCTGGAACCCGTAGGCCTCGAGGCCCATCTCGACCATGCGCAGGCCGCCGTTCGGCATGATGGCGCGCTTGAGCGGCGCGTCGGTCTGCAGGCCGACGATCAGCTCGGCGTCACGATCGATGAAGCCCGGCGCATGCGCCGTGATGGCGGCGGGCTTGTCGGCCGACACGTCGAGCACGCCCTTCTTGCGCTCCTCGGCGAGCAGCCCCGTGAGCGTCTCCCAGACGCCGAGCGTGCGCTTGGTCGGACCGGCGAGGAACGCCGCGTCACCGAGATAGGGGCGATAGTTCGCCTGGATGAATCCGCGCACGTCGATCCGGCTCTGCCACGGTCCGGCGACGAAGCCGGCCCACGGCTCGGTTGCGGTGACGGTCTCGGTGATGGCGTTCATGACGACCTCTGAAGGAAACTTGTCCGGCGGAGGCACGAGCACGCGGCGGGTCGGTCGTCTGATACCGAAAGGCGTGTCAGGCGAGGAAGGTCGTCACGGAGACGTCGGAGCCTTGCGGTTCCGGCGAGACCGCCCGGCCCTCAGGGTCGCGCAGCGGTTCGAACCTCGATGTCAGGTGATATATCACTACGTATTTCCGGTGAGCAGCGCCGAGTGCGAATGCCCGCGTCGCGCCGAAAGCGGCCGTCCGGCCGGATACGACATCTTGTGATATTTCATCCCGGCGACGGCGCAGCTTCGTTCCGTTTCGGGACCGGGTTTTGATTACGGGATCCTGCGCTCCGGGGAATTGCGTAGGCAGGCAGCCGTGCTCGCGGTCCGAAAAGCCGCGCCGGCACGAGTTGTTCCGGCATCCGGAAATCCGGATGTTGTTGCTGAAAAGTGTTCGAAAATCCGACCGTTCTACAGATGCCGCATGCCAAGCTTCTCCAGCAGCGGGAGCAGCTCGTCGCGGGCGTGCTCGCGATGCGCCCGCGCCAGCGCACCAGCGCGCGGGGCGTCGCCCTTGCGGATCGCCGCCGTCACGGCGAGGTGCTCCTTCAGCGAGCGGGTCGGCTTCACGCGCAGCCGCAACGTCACCATGCGGGCGCGGTGCGACTGGTCCATGACGGTCGAGACCGCGCGGGCGAGCCGCGCATTGCCGCAGCGCTCGACCAGCGCGCGGTGGAAGCGGTCGTCGGTCCGCGCCCAGGCGTCGAGGTCGTCGCGCTCCAGTGCGGTCTTCATGTCGATGTTGATCGCGTCGAGCGCCTCGAGGGCCGCCCGCTTCGGCGCGTCGGCGGCCGCCGCGATCGCCTCGGCGGCGCGGCCCTCGAGCGTCGCGATCAGATCGTAGATCTCGCGCATGTCGTCCGGCGAGAGCGCGCAGACCTGGATGCCGCGCTTCGGCAACACGCGCACCAGCCCCTCCTCCTGCAGGCGGATCAGTGCCTCGTGCACCGGCGTGCGGCTCATGCCGAGCTTGAGCGCGATCTCCTGCTCGGAGCCCTGGTAGCCGGGCGCGAACACGTTGTCGCGCACCGCCGCCTTCATGGCCCGATAGGCGTTCTCCACCAGCGACGACGACGTGGCTTCGGACGTCGACATCCCGGTCGTCGCCACGGCGGCCGCGGGGCCGGACGTCGTCCCCCTGCCCCGGGCGATCACGACCGTGCTCCGCGATCCGAGGCACTAACGGGCTGTTGCATGGAAGCTCCGATGGAAGATTGACGGTCCGGCACGATCGCAGTATAGCGGATTCGGCAACTTGCATGGAAGCCGGCATGCATCTGACATGGATGCAGCGCCCGCCCTGGCGGCGCCCGGCCGACGACGGACGAGAGGCGGAGCGACGATGCGGGACTATCGGATCGCGGCGATCCCGGGCGACGGAATTGGGACGGAGGTGATCGCGGCCGGCCTGCAGGCGCTCGAGGTCTGCGCGGCGCGCGACGGCGGCTTCCGTCTCGCGGTCGATCACTTCGATTGGGGCTCCGCCTACTACAAGCGGCACGGCCGCATGATGCCGGAGAACGGCCGCGACCAGATCCGCCGTCACGACGCGATCTATTTCGGCGCGGTCGGCGCGCCGGACGTGCCGGATCACGTCACGCTGTGGGGGCTGCGGCTCGCCATCTGCCAGCCGTTCGACCAGTACGCCAATGTGCGGCCGACCCGGATCCTGCCCGGCATCACGAGCCCGCTGCGCGCCGTCTCCGGCCCCGAGCTCGACTGGGTGATCGTGCGCGAGAACTCCGAGGGCGAGTACGCCGGCGTCGGCGGCCGGGTCCACCAGGGCTTCCCCTACGAGACCGCGACCGACGTCGCGATGTTCACCCGCGTCGGCGTCACCCGCATCATGCGCTACGCGTTCCGCCTCGCGCAGTCGCGCCCGCGAAAACTCCTCACCGTCGTCACCAAGTCGAACGCCCAGCGCCACGCCATGGTGATGTGGGACGAGATCGCCGCCGAGGTCGCGGCCGAGTTCCCCGACGTCACCTGGGACAAGATGCTGGTCGATGCCATGACGATGCGGATGGTGACCCGACCGGCGACCATCGACACCATCGTCGCCACCAACCTGCACGCCGACATTCTCTCCGATCTCGCCGCCGCATTGGCCGGCTCGCTCGGCATCGCGCCGACCGGCAACATCAATCCCGAACGTGAGTTTCCGTCGATGTTCGAGCCGATCCACGGCTCCGCCTTCGACATCACCGGCAAGGGCATCGCCAACCCGATCGCCACCTTCTGGTCGGGCTCGATGATGCTCGAGCATCTCGGCGAGACCGCCGCGGCCGCACGCCTGATGCGCGCCGTCGAGCGGGTCACGGCCGATCCGCGTCTGCACACGCCGGATCTCGGCGGCAGCGCGACCACGGCAATGGTCACCGACGCGGTTTGCGAGGCGCTCGTCGGCGACAATCTGTAACGGCCGAGCAAGGCCACGCCCTCGCGCACGAGGGAGCCCATGCCTGACACGTCGAAGCGTCACGCCCCGAAACCGGGCGTGCGAACGATCCTGCGCGCCGCCGCCGGCCTGGCGACCGGCCTCGCCACCATCGGCCTGGCCGTGCTCGGCCCGGCCGCTTCGGCGAAGGCCGACAGCTATCCGTCGAAGCCGATCACCATCCTGGTTCCGGCCGCCGCCGGCGGTCCGACCGACACGGTGGCGCGGCTGATCGCCGAGTCGATGACCAAGACGCTCGGCCAGACCGTCATTGTCGAGAACCAGGGCGGCGCCGGCGGCACCATCGGCATGGGCCGGATCGCGCGGACGCCCGCCGACGGCTACACGCTCGCCATCTGGCACATCGCCCACGCCACCGCGCCGGCCCTCTACGACACGCTGAAGTACGATCCGGTGGCGGATTTCGACCATATCGGCCGCATCACCGACGTGCCGATGACGGTCGTCTCCAAGGCGGCCCTTCCGCCCAAGACGATCGACGAGCTGATCGCCTGGATGAAGGCCAACAAGGCGTCGGCGAGCTTCGGCCACGCCGGCGTCGGCTCGGCCGCGCATCTGTGCTCGCTCCTGTTCCTCAGCGAGCTGAACCTGCAGATGGCGCAGGTCGCCTATCGGGGCACCGGACCGGCCATGAACGACTTGGTCGGCGGCCAGATCGATCTCCTGTGCGACCAGACCACCAACACGACGAACCACATCAAGGAAGGCCGCATCAAGGGCTACGCGGTGACGACGAAGACGCGCGTCTCGTCGCTGCCGGATCTGCCGACGCTCGACGAGACCGCCCTGAAGGGGTTCGAGGTGTCGGCCTGGCACGCCCTGTGGGCGCCGCGCGGCCTGCCGAAGGAGGCGACCGACAAGCTCGTGCCGGCGCTGCAGAAGGCGCTGCAGGATCCGAAGGTGATCGAGCGCTTCGCCGCCCTCGGCACCGAGCCGGTGCCGCTCGCGCTCGCCACGCCCGAGGCGCTCAAAGCCCAGCTCACCGCCGAGGTCGAGAAGTGGGGCAAGGTGATCCGCGCCGCCGGCGTGAAGGGGAACTGAGGGGCGCGCCTGCCCGAAGCACCGCTCGTCCCCGCGAAGGCGGGGACTCAGGGGCGCCTCGACGTGTCGCCCCTGGATTCCCGCTTGCGCGGGAATGAGCGGAGCGAGGATCGCGCCGAGTGATAAGGCCGCTAGTCGATCAGCGCCAAAAATTCCTGGCGGGTGGCCGTATTGTCGCGGAACACGCCGGTCATGCGGCTGGTCACCATGTCGGTGTCGTGCTTGTGGACGCCGCGGGTCGACATGCAGTGGTGCTGCGCCTTGATCACCACGGCGACGCCCTGTGGCTCCAGCACGTCCTGGATCGTGTCGGCGATCTGGGCCGTCATCTTCTCCTGGATCTGCAGCCGCTTCGCGTAGACCTCGACGACCCGCGCGAGCTTCGAGATGCCGACCACCCGGCCGTTCGGCACATAGGCGACCCAGGCGCGGCCGATGATCGGCACGATGTGGTGCTCGCAGTGGCTCTCGAAACGCACGCCGCGCAGCACCACCATCTCGTCGTAGCCGGCGGTCTCGTCGAAGGTCTTGCGCAGGATCGCGGCCGGATCCTCGCGATAGCCCTTGAAGAACTCCTCGTAGGCGCGCGCCGCGCGGGCCGGCGTCTCCAAGAGGCCCTCGCGATCCGGATCGTCGCCGGTCCAGCGCAGGATGGTGCGGAACGCCGCCTCCACCTCGGCACGCGACGGGCGCTCGATCTTCGGGCGCTCGATCTTCCCGCGTTCGGTCCGGCTCCGGCCACCCGGGGCGTCGTGGTCCTTGTTGCGCTTCGCCATGATGTCCAGAGTCGTGTCCGATGCCGGTTCGGTCGCCGGGTCGAGTGCCTGCAGGGCGGGGGTCATGCGTCGTCCTTTCTTATAGAGCGACCCGAATACGACGGGAAGCGCGGCCCGGATCACGGTGCGGCATCCACGCCCCAGCCACCCGACACGAGGTCGCCGCCGCATCCGCGACATCTTCGGCCGAACCTGACATCGCCGACGCGGTGATCCGGCGGCGAAACGGCGACGTAATGCCGATACTTCGTTCAGTGCAGGACCGATCCATTGCCCTACGCCATCGCCTACGTGGCCGTTCTGGTCGCCTTCGTCGCCATCGATTTCGTCTGGCTGTCCAAGATGGGGCCGCTGCTCTATCGCCCGACGCTCGGCGACATCCTTCTGGAGTCGCCGCGCTTCGCACCGGCGATCGTGTTCTATCTGATCTATCCGATCGGCGTGCTCGCCTTCGCGGTGGCGCCGGCGCTGCGCGAGGAGAGCATCCTGCCGGCGATCGGCTGGGGCGCCCTGTTCGGCGCGCTCGCCTACGCGACCTACGATCTCACGAACTACGCGACGCTGCGCAACTGGACGCTGCAGCTGACGCTCGCCGACATCGTCTGGGGCGCGGTGCTGACCGGCATCGCCGCCGCGGCCGGCTACGGCGCGGCTGCGGCGTCGCGTCACTGGTTCGCGTCCTGACGCGATCCCATCTCCAGCGGCGCGCGGCCACGCGAGGCGCGCGCGTCGTTCCCCTACGGCCCTGCCCCGTGCCCTCTTCGGGGTGAAGGTTTCCGACACACGACCGGTGGTCAGCCATCCCGGTCGTGTTCACGGCCCCGGCCTTGTCGTATTGCCGCTGCAGGCGAGACGAGGCTGGGGCCGTGACCCTCGCGGGCTGCTGCCTGCCTCCAGCCTTGACCTGATCGCCCGGCCCCGCCCTGCGGACGGCCTCGTGTCCCGGGCGCGACGCAACGCGTCGCGAACCGGGACCCAGGGGCGATCAGGCAAAGCGGCTTTCGTGGGGCCCCTGGGTCCCGGCTCTGCGGCCCATCAGTCCTACGGCCTGACGGGCCTTGTCCGGGACACACGGCCGAGTGTTGGGACGACTCCTCTTGTCCAGCGCACGGCGCGGCCGATGGCCGCTCACCCCGCCGACGTCAGCCGGTAGTGGCTGACGCCCCATTCGGTGCCGTCGGCGTGGCCGAACAGGCCGGCCGTGGCGAGGAAGAACAGCCGCCAGCGGCGTGCCCACAGGCCGGCGTCGGCGCCGTAGACGTCGCGCAGGATCGGGTCGATCGCCGCGCGGTTGGCGTCGAAGTTCATCAGCCAGTCCTCGGCCGTGCGGGCGTAGTGCGTGCCGCTCCACCGCCATTCGGCTTCGACGTCGAAGGCGTCGAAGGCGCGGATGAGCCCGTGGCTCGGCATGATGCCGCCGGTGAAGAAGTGCTGGGCGATCCAGTCGGTCTTGTCGCGATGGTCGAACCGGTACGGCGCGCTCCTGTGGCTGAACACGTGCAGGAACAGGCGCCCCTCGGGCGTCAGCCAGCCGCGGACCCGCCTCAGCAAGGCCTGCCAGTTGGCCATGTGCTCGAACATCTCGACCGACACGACGCGATCGAAGGTCTGCGTCGTCGCATAAGCATTCATGTCGGCCGTGACGACCGTCAGGTTGCCGAGGCCGCGGCGCAACGCCTCGCCCTCGATCGATGCGCGCTGCGAACGCGAGTTCGACACCGCCGTGATGCGGGCGTTCGGGAAGCGCTCGGCCATCGCGAGCGACAGCGAGCCCCAGCCGCAGCCGAGCTCGAGGATGCGCTGCCCGTCGGCGAGGTCGGCATGCGCCATCGTCTCGGCGAGCGCCCGCTCCTCGGCCTGCGCCAAGGTCTCGGCGCCGTCGCCGTAGAGGCAGCACGAGTACTTCTTTCGCGGTCCCAGCACATGGGCGAAGAACGCGGCCGGCACCTCGTAGTGCTGGGCGTTCGCCTCGCTGGTGTGGACGGCGATCGGATGCGCCGCCATGTCGGCCGCGAAGCGCCGCTCCAGCGCCGGATCGACCTCGCCCAGCGCCTGCCGGGTGCGGCCGACCAGAAAGGAGATGCCGGCGCGGGTCAGGGCATCGGGGATCGGCAGGCGCTCGGCGCCGCCGATCGCGGTGGCGATCAGGCTCATCGGGGGTGCTCCTTGGTCGAGACGGCGCCTCACGCCGTCGAGGATTTCGGCGGCAGGGGGAAGAACGCGCTGACGCGCGCCTTGTAGGCCCGGAAGGCGTCGCGGTGGCGCGCCTCCATGTGCTCCTCCAGCGGCGGAATGCCGGAGACGTGGACGAGCAGCCAGTACATGCAGGCCGGGCCGCCGAGCGCCAGCCAGCCGATCCAGTACGCGCCCGACACGTCGAGGGCGATCACGGCGAGGCCGACCCAGGTGAGCCACTCGAAGAAGTAGTTCGGATGGCGCGACCAGCCCCACAGGCCCTCGTCGCAGATGCGGCCTTTCTCGGCCTTGGTCTCGCGGAAGGCGCGCAGCTGACGGTCCGAGATCGCCTCGCCGGCGATGCCGGCGACGACCAGCGCGAGGCCGACGAGATCCTGGAGACCGAGGCCGGGCGCCGGGCGGTGCGCGGCCAGGAGCGCGGTGGCGATCATCGGGATCGAGACCAGCGCCTGCATCTGCAGGAACATCGCCATCTTGCGCTCGGCGTGGCGGCCCCATTGCTGGCGCAGCGCCGCGTAGCGCGGGTCGTCGCCGCTCTTCCTTGCGCGCACCGCGATGTGGCTGCCGAGCCGGACCGACCAGGCGGCGACCAACGCGGCGACGAGGAGCTGGCGGGCCGCCGGCCAGCCCTCGAGCCCGAGCGGCGCCAGCGCCGCGCCGACGCAGACGGCGCCGAGCCCGAACGTCCAGATGGTGTCGACCCAGCCGGCATTGCCGGTGCGGCGCTCGACCAGGGTCGCGACCGACATCACCATCGAGAAGGCGACGGCGGCGATCACCAGGGCGACGAGAAGCTGGAGGAGGAGAAACATGGCAATTCCGATCGGAAAACAACAAAAGCCAACAACGAGACGGTCACCCGTCGACTGAACTTCCCGTCTACGGGTCGGTCCGGAGTCCGCGCGACGCCGGCAACCCGGACGTGACGTGCAACGGCACGGGTCCGACGCCGGCTGAACGGCGCCGAGATTCTCCGCCTCACCCTGAGGAGCGCCCGAAGGGCGCGTCTCGAAGGGCGAGGCGGCCCGGGACACCAGCGGAGAACGGCCTCATGGTTCGAGACGCGGCCTGCGGCCGCTCCTCACCATGAGGGGCCGATCCGCGCAAGACGCACAACGACGTCAGAGCCGGACGAACGGCTGCAGCACGCGCCCGAGGAGGCCGTTGAGCTTGAGCCGGCCCTGCATGGCGACGAGGCAGATGCAGTCCGGCCCCGCCTCGACCACCGGGGTGTGGTCGACCTCGTCGTCGGCCTCGTCGACGTCGCCCGGCCCGTAGCGGCCGTGCTCGTGGCGGAACGCGCCGGTGAGCACGCAGGTCAGCTCGGTGCCGGTGTGGGTGTGATCGGGCAGCAGCGTGCCGCCGGCCGCCTTCAGGAGGAACACGCGGCCGCCCGGCAGGGTCGGCGCGGCGATCTGGCGCCACGACACGCCCGGCCCGATCCACTTCCACGGCCCCATCTCGTAGGGCGCGAGCATCGCCTGGTGCTCGGGCAGCAGACCGGGGATCGGGTCGGCTCGCCCAGCCGACCGAGAGAGATCGATGACCGCGCTTCGACGGTGCGGAGACGCCCCCTCACCCGACTCGCCGCTTCGCGTCGAGCCACCCTCTCCCCGCGTGCGGGGAGCGGGAAAAGCAGGCGCATCGATCTCGGCCATGGCGCGTAAAAACCCGTCGGAGGCCATCTCGGCGGGGGCGAGGTCGTCGAGCATAAGCCCGCCGGTCGCCTCGAGCATGCGGACGGTCCTGCGGCAGTCGGGGCACGCGGCGAGATGCGCCGCCACCACCAGCATTCGGCCTTCGTCGAGGGTGCCGGCCGCGAACGCGGCGAGCGTCTCCTCGGTGGGATGATGGGCCACGGTCATGTCAGATCACCTAGGAGAACGCGCATCCGGTTCATGGCGAGACGCAGACGCGACTTGACGGTTCCGAGCGGGATGTCGAGCAGCCCGGCGATGTCGCCGTGCGCCCGTCCCTCGAAGAATGACAACTCCACGATGCGGCGCTGCTCGCCCGGAAGATGGTCGAGCGCGGCCCGCACCCGCTGCTGGCGCTCGCCCGCCTCGACGTCGTGGTCGGGCGGCGGGGCGAGCTCCGGCTCCGGGTCCTCGGCCATGGCGTGCAGGGCCTCGCGCCGCTGCCGCCGCGCCGCATCGATACGCAGGTTGCGGGCGATGGCGAAGATCCAGGCCGAGGCACCCGCCTTCGACGCATCGAACAGCGCCGCCTTGCGCCACACCGTGACCAGCGTCTCCTGGGCGAGCTCCTCGGCCAGATCGGCCGCGGTGCCGGACCGCATCAGGAATGCCTTCACGCGCGGGGCGTAGTGCGCGAACAACGTCTTGAAGGCCTCGCGGTCCCCGCGCTCCGCGATCGCCTCGATCAGCCGGTCGTGGTCCCGCACGCCCTCCTTCGCTCCCTCGATGGTCGCCATGCCCTCCCCCGCTCGGACCCGCCGCGGCGGCCGGCCGCAATCGACCAGCGCCGCGACGGCGCCGACCGGGAGAGTCTGAACGGGAACGGCGGTTCGAACAAGCATGCCCCCTCTACGGCGCCTGCCGGGACTTGGATCAGTCGCCCTCCGGGATCCGAGTGGCGGCCGGATCCGGGTGGTGATCCAATGCCATCGACGACACGTAGTCGATCCGAAGCAGCCGGACGCGACGTCCGCGGGCCGGTCTCAGGGGGGCTTAGGATGAGTGACGGTCACGGGCCGGGATTGCACGGGCCGGGGGTGGACGGGCTGGGCCCGAACGGGCCGCGACTGAAGATCGCGGTGGTCGGCACCGGCATTTCGGGCATGGCTGCGGCGTGGCTGTTGTCGCAGGCCCACGACGTCACCGTCTACGAGCGGGCCGACCGGATCGGCGGCCATTCGAACACGGTGCGGACCCCGCCCAAGCACGGCGGCGTGCCGGTCGACACCGGCTTTATCGTCTATAACGAGACGACCTATCCCAACCTCACCGCCCTGTTCCGCCATCTCGACGTGCCGACGCTGCCGACCGACATGTCGCTCGCCGTGTCGCTCGACGACGGCGCGCTGGAATACGGCGGCGGCAGCTTCGCGGCGCTGCTCGCCCAGAAGCGGAACCTCTTGCGCCCGCGGTTCTGGTCGATGCTGGCCGGGCTGGTGCGGTTCTATCGCCGCGCCCCGGGCGACGTCGGCGGGCTCGACGAGGTGCATGTCACGCTCGGCGACTACCTGAAGCGCGAGGGCTACTCGCGCGCCTTCCGGGACGACCACCTGCTGCCGATGGCGGGCGCCATCTGGTCGGCGGCCCCGCAGGAGATGCTGGAGTATCCGGCCGCGGCGTTCATCCGCTTCCACGAGAACCACGGCCTCCTGAAGTTCGTCGACCGCCCGGTGTGGCGCACCGTGGCGGGCGGCAGCGCGACCTATGTCGAGCGCCTCACCCGCGGTTTCCGCGAAAAAATCCGGCTCGACCGCGGCGTCGCCGCGATCGAGCGGACCGGCAGCAGCGTCACCGTGACGGACGACACCGGCGCGGCGGAAAGTTTCGACCACGTGGTGATCGCCACCCATGCCGACCAGGCGCTCGGCATGCTGGCCGACCCGACGATCGACGAGCGTGCGCTGCTCGGCGCCTTCCGCTACACTCGCAACGTCGCTGTTCTCCACACGGACGACAGCCTGATGCCGAAGCGGCGCGCCGCCTGGTCGAGCTGGAACGTGGTCGGAACCCGCACCGGTCCCGACGACAAGCCTCGCGTCACCGTCACCTACTGGATGAACACGCTGCAGCATCTCCCGGCCGAGACGCCGCTGTTCGTCACGTTGAACCCGCCGCGTCCGCCGCGGCCCGGCACCCTCATTCAGACCGAGATCTACGAGCACCCGCTGTTCGACCTCGCCGCCTGCGCGGCCCAGCGCCAGCTCTGGTCGCTGCAGGGCACCGGCAACACCTGGTACTGCGGCGCCCATTTCGGCGCCGGCTTCCACGAGGACGGCCTGCAGTCCGGGCTCGCCGTCGCCGAGGCGATCGGCGGCGTGCGCCGGCCGTGGACCGTGCCGAACGAGAGCGGCCGCATCCCGCTCGACCGGACTCGCGTGCGCGTGCCGCAATCGACGCTCCCGGCATGACGACCGCCCCCACCGATACGTCCGCGTGGCGCTCCGCGCTCTACACCGGGGCCGTGGTCCATCGCCGCCTCAAGCCTCGGGTGCACGCGCTGCGCTACCGCTGCTTCTGGATGCTGCTCGATCTCGCCGAGATCGACGCGCTCGACGTCCGGCTCCGGTTGTTCTCGCGCGACCGCCTGAACCTGTTCACGTTCAGCGACGCCGACCACGGCGCCGGCCCGTCCGCCACCGAGCCGCTGCGCGAGCAGGTCGACCGGATGCTGGCCGAGGCCGGCATCGCGATCCCGGGCGGCTCGGTTCAGATTCTCACGATGCCGCGGGTGCTCGGCCACGTGTTCAATCCGCTCAGCGTCTATTTCTGTCACCGTGCGGACGGCACGCTCGCCGCCGTGCTGTACGAGGTCACCAACACGTTCGGCGAGCGGCACACCTATCTGATCCCGACGGAACCGGACGCCGGCGGCGCGGTTCGCCAGGAGTGCGACAAGCTGTTCTACGTCTCGCCGTTCATGGACATGGACCTGCGCTACGAGTTCCGCGTGACGCCGCCGGCCGGCACGGTCGGCGTCGCGATCCGCGGCGTGCAGGCGGGCGAGCCGATGATCGTCGCCGCGCTCACGGGGAAGCGCCGCGCGCTCTCCGACCGGGCGCTTCTGACGACGTTCCTGGCGCATCCGCTGGTCACCTTGAAGGTGATCGTGGCGATCCACTGGGAAGCCCTCAAGCTGTGGCGGAAGGGCGTCGGCCTGCGGCCCCACGTGGCCGCGCCGGCCCGCCCGGTCACCATCGTCCGAGCTTGAGTCGTTTCGGAGCTCGATCGTGCGGAGTGGAGCATGAGTCACGTCTCTCCTTGCGACGCCGGCAGCGTCTGCGACGCCGCGGGCGCCCAGACCGCGGCGCCCGCCGCCGCCGCGCTGCGGCCACGCCGGTCGCTCGCCCATCTTCTGCTCGCCCGGGTGCTGCGCCGGCTCGACGTCGGCAGCCTCACCGTCCAACTGCCGAGCGGCGAGCGCCTCGAGCATCGCGGCCATCGGCCCGGCACCGCCGCGACCTGGATCCTGCATCGCTGGCGGCCGCTGTGGCGGGTGCTGTGGCGCGGCGATCTCGGCTTCGCCGAGTCCTACATAGACGGCGACTGGTCGACGCCCGACCTGCCTGCCCTGCTGACGATGTTCTCCGAGAACGACACCGGCCTCGCCGATGTGTATGCGGGGCTGCGCACCGAGCGCCTGCTCGACCGGCTGCGTCACAAGAACCGCGCCAACACGAAACGCGGCAGCCGCCGCAACATCGCGGCCCATTACGACCTCGGCAACGCGTTCTACGCCGCCTGGCTCGACCGCAGCATGACCTACTCGTCGGCGATCTATGACGACGCCGACCCGTCGGACGCCGACCAGTCGCTGGAGGATGCGCAGCGCGCGAAGCTCGACCGCATCGTCTCGATGCTCGGGCTCGCGGGCGGCGAGCGCGTGCTGGAGATCGGCTGCGGCTGGGGCGCACTCGCCGAGCGCATCGCGGCGGCCGGCTGCCGCGTCACCGGTCTGACGCTGTCGTCCGAGCAGCTCGCCTTCGCGCAGCGCCGCCTCGCCGAGGCCGGGCACGCCGACGCCTGCGACCTGCGCCTGCAGGACTATCGCGACGCCGACGGCAGCTTCGACCGCATCGTCTCGATCGAGATGATCGAGGCGGTCGGCGAGAAGTATTGGCCGGTCTATTTCGAGACGCTGTTCGCCCGCCTGAAGGCCGGGGGCAGTGCCGTGATCCAGGCGATCACCATCGAGGCGAGCCGCTTCGACAGCTATCGCCGGAACCCCGACTTCATCCAGCGCTACATCTTTCCGGGCGGCATGCTGCCGACCCGCGCCATGATGATCGAGCACGCGCGCCGCGCCGGGCTCGTGCCGGCGGCCGAGCACGCCTTCGGCCAGAGCTACGCCCACACGCTCGCGGAATGGCGGCACCGCTTCGTCGCCGCCTGGCCGGCGATCGAGCCGCTCGGCTTCGACCGGAGGTTCCGGCGCATGTGGGAGTACTACCTCGCCTATTGCGAAACAGGCTTCCGCCTCGGCGTCATCGACGTCGGCCTGTTCGCCTTCGTCAAGCCAACCGAGGCGTGAGAGACACCGGAAAATCGCCGCGCGACGGCAGGGCCCCGGCCGCGGCGGCAGCGTGGCCGGACCGTGACGGTCCACGGGAACCACCCGAATTGGTGAACGCAGCGATCATTCCGTTCCGGTGAATTGCGAAGACCGGCACAGCGGTCTCGTAAGGGCTCCCGGGCTATAACCGTCACCGTGACGGCGCTCCGGCGGCGGGCTCATCGCCCGGCGGTGCGAGCGGCCCTCGAGCGGTGCCGCATGGTGGATCGTCCGCCCGACGGCCCGTCTTTCGACAGGGATGAAGTGCCTTGCGCCCATTGCGTGCCTCCTGGGACGCGGCGTTCCGCCGCCGCGCCGACAACGACAACCGTCGCGAGCCGTGCGCCGTCAGGCTCGCGCGTCGCAACGTTCTCGCCAGCCGGACCGTGGTCGAATGTGCGGCCGGGCTGGTCACGACCGCGCGCGAGGCCTTCTTCACGGCCGAGCACGCCTGGGCGGCGGAGCGCCTGCTCGACGCCGTCGGGCGGCAGGACTTTTCCGGCTGGGCGGCCGGCGACGAGGGCACGAGCCCCCACCGCTGGCGGCTCGCGCGACGGCGCCTGGAGTTGCACCTGCTCGCCGGCCCGACGCCCTTCGAGGCGCTGCTGCGCGACGAGTTCGACCGGCTGTGGGCCGAGATCGCCGCCCCGGCGGCGGCCGAATGCGCGGCGTGAGGACGCGACCCGACATCGTCGCCGCCATTCCGGGCGCGCCGAAGGCGGGCGCGAGCCGCGGCGCTCGTCGTCCCGGGGCGTGCCGAAGGCGCGAGCCCGGGACCCATATCCCCTGTCTGTCGATTTACATCCAACACCGGAGGTATGGATTCCGGGCTCGCGGGCCTGCGGCCCGCGCCCCGGAATGACCGGCTCGTACGTCCGAGCGTCAGCTCACGGGAACAGCGCGATCTGGTCGATCCCCAACCCCTCGGGGAAGCCGAGCATCAGGTTCATGTTCTGAACGGCCTGGCCCGAGGCGCCCTTGACCAGGTTGTCGAGCGCCGCGCCGACGATGGCGCGCCCCGGGCGGCGATCCTTGGCGACTCCGAGGAACGTCATGTTGGAGCCGCGCACGTGGCGCGTGTGCGGCATCTCGCCGAACGGCAGGACGTGCACGAACGGCTCGTCCCGATAGGCGTCGGCCAGGATCGCGTAGAGCTCCTCCGGCCCCTTTCCGTCGGTGCCGCGGACATAGATGGTCGACAGGATCCCGCGGTTCATCGGCACCAGATGCGGCGTGAAGGTCGGCACGACGGTGCGCCCCGCCGCCTTGGAGAACTCCTGGTCGAGCTCGGCCATGTGGCGGTGATGCCCCACGCCATAGGCGTTGAAGCCCTCCGACACCTCGGAGAACAGCATCGCCTCCTTGGCGGCGCGGCCGGCGCCGGTCATGCCCGACTTGGCGTCGATGACGATCTCGTCCGTGTCGATCGCCCCGGCCCGGATCAGCGGCACCAGCGGCAGCTGCGCGCAGCTCGTGTAGCAGCCCGGATTGGCGACGAGGCGGGCGCCCTTGATCTTGTCCCGGTAAACCTCGACGAGTCCGTACACGGCCTCGCGCTGCAGCGCTTCCGCCTGATGGGCGTGGCCGTACCAGCGCGCATAGGCCTCCGGATCCGAGAGCCGGAAGTCGGCCGACAGATCGACCACCTTGGTCTTCGGCGCCTTCTCCAGCAGCGTCGCGATGACGGTCTGGGTCGTCCCGTGCGGGAGCGCGCAGAACACGAGGTCGAGGCCGGCGCTCGGCCAGTCGATCTCGTCGATCGCGACGAGGCGCGGCAGCGCATAGGGCGAGAACTGCGGGAACACGTCCCGCATCGCCTGGCCGGCGCGACGGTCGGCGGTCAGGAGCGCGATGTCGACGCGCGGGTGGCGCAGCAGCAGGCGCAGCAGCTCCGAGCCGGTGTAGCCCGAGGCGCCGAGAATGCCGATATTCGCCTTGTCCGCCATGACCTGTCCTTCCGCGGTCCGGTATTGTCCAGTGCGGCGGACACATAGCCCCTCGAGGGGTCAGCGGAAAGACCCCGCGCAACGCGGGGCGGCCGTGCGTGCGGACCGATGCCGGTCATCCCGGGGCGCGGGCACAACCCGCGAACCCGGGATCCAGCGGAGACAATGGCGCTCGCCGCTGGATTCCGGGTTCGCGAGCCTTCGGCTCGCGCCCCGGAATGACAGCAGCAGACCACCGAGTCCGGAATCGGAGTCTGCGCTCCCCTCAGAGCGCCGGGTTCCAGGCGACCGGCACCAGCCGGTAGCCGGTCCCGTCCTTCTCGACGAAGCCGGTCGCCGGGAACGGGAAGTGGAAGCCCTGCACCTGCATCTTCTCGGCCGCCGCCATGTCGTAGACGCGGCGTCGCGTCGCCTCGGCCTGGGCGGCGTCCATGTCGAACATCACGTGCCAGCCGGGATTGCGCAGGAACAGCGCCGGATGGTTGGTCACGTCCGACTGCACCAGCACCTTGCGGTCGCCGGAGGCGAGCACGAAGGAGGTGTGGCCCGGCGTGTGGCCCGGTGTCGCGATCGGCGTGATCCCGGTCACCACCTCCTTGTCGTGCGGATAGCGCGTGACCTTGTCGCCGAACACGCCGAGCACCCGGCGGGCGTTCTTGAAGTTGCCCTCGATGCCGCTGCCGGCCGGCGCCTTGGCCATGTTGGCGTCGTTCATCCAGAACGCCCACTCGGCCTCCGGCACGAGAATCTCGGCCTTCGGATAGAGCGGCTTGCCGTCAGCGGTCAAAAGCCCGTTGATGTGATCGCCGTGGAAGTGGGAGATGACCACGGCGTCGACGGCCTCCGGCGCGATGCCGGCCGCGGCGAGGTTGCGCGCGTACTGGCCGACCGCGCCTTTCGACTGCTCGAACGCCGCCGGGCCGTTGCCCGGGTCGACCAGCACCACCCGGCCGCCGGTGCGGATGGCGAGCGGGTTGAACACGATCGTCATCTGACCGGGCGTCAGGTAGGCGGCCTGGAGCGCCGCGTCGACCTGGTCCTTGCCAGCGTTCTTCACGAAGCCGTCCGGCATCGGGAAGGTCCGCGCGCCGTCCGGCACCACGGTCACCTCGAGGCTGCCGAGCTTGTAGCGGTAGAACCCGGCGGCCGGCCCGGCCGCGGTCGGCGTGTCGGCGAGCGCGGGCGCCGCCGCCATCGGCAGGCCAACGCCGGCCGCGCCGAGGGCGGCACCGGCCATCACGTTCCGTCGGGACATCTCGCTCATCCTCTTCTCCATGCTCGGGGGTCGCTATGCTCGGGGGTGGTCGTCGGGAAAGCTCTGGGGACGCGGGGGTCGGCGGGTCGGCCGCGCGGCCGCATCCCTCTTACGACAGCCCGGCCGGCGCGCGCACGACACGCACGATCACGCTCCGGTGAACCACTTGAGACCGAGTGCGCCGGGCACCAGCAGCACGGCGGCCCAGACGAAGGCGGAGGAGAAGTTCGCCGCCTGGAAATGCCACCACGGCATCACGAAGATGCCGGCGACCAGCGGCACCGAGGCGCGCAGCGGCCCGAAGAAGCGGCCGATGAAGATCGCGGCAACGCCGAACCGCTTGATGAAGGCCTCGCCCTTGGGCAGCAGCTCGGGATGGCGCGACAGCGGCCAGATACGGGCGACCTTGTCCTTGAAGGTGAAGCCGAGCCAGTAGGACACCCAGTCGCCGAGCCCGGCGCCGACCGCCGCCGCCACCCAGATCGGCCAGAACTCGAGCCCGCCGAGCCCGACCAGCGCGCCGATCCCGATCAGGGCCGCCCAGGCCGGCACGATCAGCGAGAAGAAGGCGAGCGATTCCGCGAAGGCCAGGAGGCCGACCACGGGGGCGGCCCACATCTGGTTGTCGCGCACGAAGTCGATCAGGCTCTGGGTGTATTGTTCAAGCATGTCCGGGAAGAGATGGGAGCCGAGCATGGGCGGAGCCAGGGTCCCGGACGGCGGAACACCGCGGCGGCGTGACGCGGACCGCCTCCGCCCCGGGATCCGGCGGGACGGAACGCCTCGTCCGCGACGATCGCACGGGGGCCGAGGGTTGTCACGCGGCGCGGCGCCGCGGTAGACGAACGCCCCGTGCGACCGCCATTCGCGCAGGAGTTGAGTCAACACCTCGCTATCCGCCCTGCTCGTGCCACAGCGTTGGTGCCACACCTTCGCCCGGCCGCATGGCATAGTGCGGCGATCCCGATTCGGCCGGTCCCGCCGCCGCCGCGCAGGATGCGCAGGCGCCCGGAGCCGCCGTCCGAACCGTTCTTGCGACCCGTCCTTGCGACCCGTCCGCGTGACCGAAGAGACCGACCCGTCCGATGGCCAAGCCCGCCCAGAAGCCCGCGTCCAAGACCTCCGCCGACGACCTGTTCGCCGGCGCCCCGGCCGCCCGCCGGCCGGAGCCGGCCAAGCCAGAGCCGACCAAGCCCGAGCCGCGCCGCGTGCCCGCCGGCGCCGGCGGCGACGGCAACTACACGGCCCAGGACATCGAGGTGCTGGAGGGGCTGGAGCCGGTCCGGCGGCGCCCCGGCATGTATATCGGCGGGACCGACGAGCGGGCGCTGCATCACCTGTTCGCCGAGGTGATCGACAACTGCATGGACGAGGCGCTGGCCGGCTTCGCCACCTTCATCGAGGTGATGCTCGGCGCCGACGGCTTCCTGACCGTCACCGACAACGGCCGCGGCATCCCGGTCGACCCGCACCCGAAGTTCCCGAAGAAGTCCGCCCTCGAAGTGATCATGTGCATGCTGCACGCGGGCGGCAAGTTCGACTCCAAGGTCTACGAGACCTCGGGCGGCCTGCACGGCGTCGGCATCTCGGTCGTCAACGCGCTGTCCGAGACGCTGGAGGTCGAGGTGGCGCGCGGCGGCCAGCTCTATCGCCAGACCTTCGCCCGCGGGAAGCCGCAGGGAGGCCTCGAGACGCTCGGCAAGATCAACAATCGCCGCGGCACGCGGGTGCGGTTCAAGCCGGACGCGCAGATCTTCCCGAAGTCGAAGTTCAGCCCGCAGCGCCTGTTCAAGATGGCGCGCTCGAAGGCGTATCTGTTCGGCGGCGTCGAGATCCGCTGGCGCTGCGACCCGAGCCTGCTCGCCGGCCTCGACGGCGTGCCGGCCGAGGAGACGTTCCACTTCGCCGGCGGCCTCAAGGACTATCTCGCCACGGCGGTGGAGGGCCAGACGCTGGTGCATCCGGATCTGTTCACCGGGTCGAGCGGCCGGCCGGGCCAGAACGGCGCGGTCGAATGGGCGATCGCCTGGACGGCGGACGGCGACGGCTTCGTCTCCTCCTACTGCAACACGATCCCGACGCCCGAAGGCGGCACCCACGAGTCCGGCCTACGCGCGGCGCTGCTGCGCGGCCTGAAGGACCACGCCGAGCGCGTCGGCCAGGGCAAGCGCGTCTCGGGCGTCTCGTCCGACGACGTGATGAACGGTGCCGGCGTGATGCTCTCGGTGTTCGTGCGCGAGCCCGAGTTCCAGGGCCAGACCAAGGACCGGCTCGCCACCGTCGAGGCGAGCCGCATCGTCGAGGGCGCCGTAAAAGATCAGTTCGACCACTGGCTCGCCGGCAACCCCAACCAGGCCAACAAGCTGGTCGACTGGGTGGTGGAGCGCGCCGAGGAGCGGCTGCGCCGCCGCCAGGAGAAGGAGATCGCCCGCAAGTCGGCGGTGAAGAAGCTGCGGCTCCCCGGCAAGCTCGCCGACTGCACCGGCACGGCGACCGAGGGCTCGGAGATCTTCATCGTCGAGGGCGACTCGGCCGGCGGCTCGGCCAAGCAGGCGCGCGACCGCGCGACGCAAGCCGTCCTCCCGTTGCGCGGAAAAATCCTCAACGTCGCCTCGGCCGGCAAGGACAAGCTCGCCCAGAACCAGCAGCTCGCCGACCTCGTGCTGGCGCTCGGCTGCGGCACCGGCGCGAGCTATCGCGACGAGGATCTGCGCTACGAGAAGGTGATCGTGATGACGGACGCCGACGTCGACGGCGCCCACATCGCCTCGCTGCTGATCACGTTCTTCTACCGGCAGATGCCGCAGCTCATCGAGAGCGGCCACCTCTATCTCGCGGTGCCGCCGCTCTATCGCCTCTCGCACGGCGGCAAGACGTTCTACGCCCGCGACGACAAGCACAAGGACGAGATCATGGCGAAGGAGTTCCGCTCCAACGCCAAGGTGGAGATCGGCCGCTTCAAGGGCCTGGGCGAGATGATGCCGCACCAGCTGAAAGAGACGACCATGAACCGCAAGACCCGCACGCTGCTGCGGGTCAAGCTTTTGGCCGAGGACCGCTCCGACACGGCCAAGTCGGTCGAGCGCCTGATGGGCACCAAGGCCGAGACCCGCTTCGCCTTCATCCAGGAGCGCGCCGAATTCGCCTCCGAGGACATGCTGGACGTGTGAGGGCGCTCGGGGTTTGGGCGCCGCCTCGTAGGGTGGGTGGAGCCGAAGGCGATACCCACCGACACGTTCGTGCAAGGCCATGATGGGTATCGCCTGCGGCTCCACCCATTCTACGGCTTATAGAATTACATCGCTTGTTGAGCGTTACGAATGCTCCGAATCCCATCTGACTGTTCGTACTGCGCACGAGGCCACGATTGAAGCTCGGAAGCAATCCGGTCCCTAAGAGCCCAGAACTCCTTCTGATGCTTAAGTATCTTGTTGTAAATATCTTTCAGATCTTCGATTTTGGTCGGCACGAAATCAAATTGGAGGTCCTTATCCGCCGTAAGGTGTATCCTAGCTACTTCTCCGCGCCTATCAACTGTCCACGCATCATGGACGAGCCGGTTCCGTTGCGCCGCAAGACCTTCTGCTTTTCTTGCATGCTTGGACAAGTCCTTTATCAAATCGGCGCTTCCACCGTGTAGCTTAACCAGAGAGAGAAGCGCTCTGAACCGCGGGCCTGGACCGATCATTTGAGCAGTAAGACATGCGCCCGCCTTACGACTGACGTTTGACAGCTCCCATATTGTCTCATTGATGACGAACTCGAAGTCTGACCACATTGCGGCGACCCGGCCAAGCGCCAGCATGTGCTCGTCAAGGTACTCATCGGCGGGATAGTTTGACATTGCGCTCCTTTGCGGTGGCAGAGAGCAAGCGAAGTTTGGTACCAAGCGTATTCCGATTTGAGAGCAAAGAGAACCTGCCCCCTCCCCGGCGTCATGGGCTACAGCTACGATTGCTTTGGTGCCGCGCGAGGTCCGCGATGCCGACGGTGCTTCGAATCTCCGGGTTTCGGTTCTTCTTCTATAGCCTCGAAGGCGCTGAGCCGCCGCACATCCACGTCGAGCGCGGCGACGACGTCGCCAAGTTCTGGCTCGATCCGATCGACCTCTGCGAGTCCCACGGCTTCCGATCGCACGAATTGAACCGCGTCCGGCTTCTCGTGATACAACACCGCCTGTCCTTCCTGGAGGCGTGGCATGTCCATTTCGGCCGTGAAGCGTGACCCGACCGCCGTGGCCGTCGCCGTGACGGACGACCGGCTGGTCGTCACGCTCGCGGACGGGCGCGAGGTTGCGGCACCACTCGTGTGGTTTCCGCGCCTCGTCGACGCGACGGCGGCGCAGCGCGGCAACTGGCGGCTGATCGGCCGCGGCCAGGGCATCAATTGGCCCGATCTCGACGAGGACGTCTCGGTCGCGAGCCTTTTGAAGGCGAGCTGAGGAACGACGGGCGTCGCGGCCAGCCGTAGCCCGGCTCGACCGCCGCGAAAGCCGGGGTCTTTGGCGCGCTACCATCCCGGGTTTCGTTTCACTCGGCCCGGGCCATAAGTTTGCGTCTTCGTAGGGTGGGTGGAGCCGAAGGCGATACCGACCGACAAGCGTTGACGCCGACACGATGGGTATCGCCTGCGGCTCCACCCATCCTACGGGCCACACGCCCCCTCTCTACGCCCGATACCCCCGACGACGCCCGCCGGCGCGACGACGTCCGGCCGCACGCTTTTCTCACATCCCGACACTACAATCATAAATCACGCAAAACTCCATACACACCCTCTGCTTGCGACCGCCTAGCCGCGTCGGCATAGTTGGGCGTGCGAGGTCGCGCCGCGTCACGTCGCGGCCCGCTCAGGGGGAGTGCGTCGCATGGCAGAGCAGAAAGTCGGAAATCCCGCCGTGGTCGGGCTGGCCGGGTTCGGCCTCACCACGATGGTGCTGCAGTTCCACAATGTCGGCTGGATGGGCATCGGCCCGGTGGTGTGGCTCGGGCTGATCTTCGGCGGCTTCGCCCAGATGGTCGCCGGCCTGCAGGAGATGAAGACCGGCAACAATTTCGGCTACTGCGCCTTCACGGCCTATGGCTGCTTCTGGATCGCGCTGGCGCTGCTGCTGATCGGCAACCACTACAATCTCTACGTCTCCAGCAAGAGCGACATCGGCTGGTTCCTGATCGCCTGGACGCTGTTCACGGCGATCCTGTGGGTCGGCGCGCTGCGCATCTCGGGCGCGCTGGCGCTGACCTTCACGCTGCTGCTCGGCGGCTTCATCCTGCTCGATCTCGCCCATTTCGGCTTCCCGGAGCTGACCGTGGTGGCCGGCTACGAGCTGATGCTGTGCGCCGCCATGGCCTGGTACATCATGGCGCATCTGATCTTCGCCGACGTGTTCGGCCGCGACGTCCTGCCGGTCGGCAAGCCGTGGCTGCGCGCCCGTACCGCGCCGGTCGCCGCCGCCGCGCCGCGTCCGTCGGCGGCGCCGGTCGCGACCCTCGAGGTCGCCGGCGCCAAAGGCTGAGCGCCCGCCGCCGGGACCGCAACCGAGATCGGAGACCCATCATGCGTGCATCGAGACTGATCGCTGCGGCTCTCGCGGCGGCACTGTGCGGCGCCGCCGCGCCGCCCGCCGTCGCCGGCGAGGACACTGCCACGCCCGAGGAGGTTGTCGCGAAAGTGTGGGGCGCGGCGCGCTTCCTCAACGAGAAGGGCGCGTCCGGCATCGCCGAGTTCAACAACGCCAGCGGCCGCTGGGTGTGGAAGGACTCCTACGTGTTCGTCTACGACTGCCGGCTCGACCGCATGGTGGCGCATCCGCTGCGGCCCGACCTGGTCGGCCGGCCGATCATGCAGATCACCGACAACAACGGCCGGCTGATCTTCAAGGATCTGTGCAAGGCGGGCGGCGACAAGCGCGGCGGCTGGGTCGAGTATCTGTGGACCCGGCCGGGGGCCGGCGGCGTCTCGCGAAAGATCTCCTACGCGCTCGGCGCCGACATCGCCTTCTCGACCGGCCTGCAGGTGGCGGCCGGCGTCTACGACGACAAGGCCTCGGCGGCGGACCTCGCCAAGCTCACCGACAAGATGGCGGACCCGGCCAAGTACCCGGCGCACTGATCGGTCGATCGAGCCTCAAAACCGACGAAGGATCCCGGCCGTGGCCGGCCGAGATCCTTCGTGTCGCATGGGCAAGCGTGTCGTATGGGGCAGCGCGTACCCCCGCTTCGTTGCTACGCGCCCGGCTTGCCCTTGTGGCGGCGGTGGCCGTCGCCGGCCATCCACTCGTCGATCTCGTCGAACCGCCGAACTCCCACCGGCCGCTGGCGCGGCACTCTCGTTATCTGTCGCATCACTGGTCCACACTGGTATTCGGACCGAAAACGCACGGTCCGAGAAAACGTGACGCCCGCCGAAGGGCGGGCGTGTTCGATCCCGTATATGGGGGCTCACGACGACAATTCGACGGCAGGGCACCGCAACCCTGCTCCGCACCGCCCGCAATAATTGAGATCCGCTTGCCCGCGACCTGCGAATGCAGGGGCCGCACGCGGTTCCGGCCTTCACCATCGGTTAACCATGTTGCGCGACGGTGCATTAACCATCTCTCTCAACCCTTTGTTAACCATGACGCGGCTTCGATCGTGATCGCCGGCCCGACGCTGCTGCGAACCCGGCACCGCGGGAGTGCGTGCCATGGCCTCGAAAAAATACCCACCGCCCCGCCCCGCCGTGGTCGCCGCGGTGCAGCTGCAGGCCGCCGGGCGCCTCGCCGAAGCCGAGCAGGCCCTGATCGCGGCCCTGCGCGAGGACCAGGCGGACTTCTACGCCCTCCACCAGCTCGGCCTGATCTGCTGCGATCGCAAAAACTTCGCCGACGCCGTGCTGCTGCTCGCGACCGCGGTGGAGCGTCGGCCCGACTCGCCCGAGGCGCTGTGCAATCTGGCGCTGGCGCTGCGCGGCCTCGACCGGCTCGACGAGGCGGTCGCCGCCTGCGACGCGGCGCTGGCGCTCGCGCCCGATCACGCCGCCGCCCACCACAACCGGGGCAACGCGCTCCTCGACCTCGACCGGCCGGCCGAGGCGGCCGCCGCGCACGAGCGCGCCGTCGCCCTCGACCCGACCAACGCCGAGTCGCTCTACGGGCTCGGCAACGCGCTGCGCGAGCTGCACCGCTTCGACGCCGCGATGGCCTGTTACGAGACGGCGCTGACGCTCGCCCCTGGCCGCGCCGACATCCGCTTCAACGTCGCGCTCCTGAACCTGCTCACCGGCCGGCTGTCGGAGGGCTTCGCCGGCTACGCGCACCGGCTGGAGAAGCCGGAATTCGCCGAGCTGCGCGGCCGCTTCGCGGCGCCCGCCTGGGCCGGCGAGCCGGTCGACGGCCGCACCGTGCTGCTGCATCCCGAGCAGGGCGCCGGCGACGTCATCCAGTTCGTCCGCTATGCGCCTCTCCTCGCAGCGCGCGGCGCCCGGGTGATCTGCGCCGTCACGGCGCCGCTGAAGCCCCTGATCGACAGCCTCGCCGGGCCGTCGATCGAAGTGACGGTGTGGGATCGCACCGCCCCGCCGGCGCACGACCTCCACTGCCCCTATCTCAGCCTGCCGCACGGTTTCGGCACGACTCTCGACACGGTTCCGGCCGCCGTGCCGTATCTCGCCGCCGCACCAGCGCGGGTCGCGGCGATGGCGGACCGGATCGCGGCCGCGGTGGCGGCGGCCCGGAGCGCGACGCCGGTGGCCGAAGGCGACGGCCCGGCGGACGCGCGGCGGCTGCGGGTCGGCCTCGTCTGGGCCGGCAACCCGGCCTTCGCCAACGACCGCCACCGTTCGATCCCGCTCGCGACCCTGGCCCCGCTGCTGGCGCTGTCGGGCATCGGCTTCGTCAGCCTGCAGAAGGACTTGCGAGAGGGAGATGAAGCCCTGCTGCAGCAGTACCGGGTGGCACAGCTCGGGCCGGACCTCGCCGATTTCGCCGCGACGGCGGCGGCGATCGAATGCCTCGACCTGGTGATCGCGGTCGATACCGCCGTCGCCCATCTGGCCGGGGCGCTCGGAAAGCCGGTGTGGATCCTGCTGCCGTTCTCGCCCGACTGGCGCTGGCTGACCGGGCGCGCCGATTCGCCCTGGTACCCGACCGCCCGGCTGTTCCGACAGCCGGCGCTCGGCGACCGGGGCAGCGTCGCGACCGCCCTGTGCGCCGCCCTGGCGGAGGTCCGGGAGAAGACTCGGGCGGACGCTTCAAGCATCTGAGTTCCCTGCGGCTTTTGGCCCCGATCACGGTTCGGTGTGGCGCCCGCCCGAGCCCTCGCGGCCCGATCGGCGAGCCGCTAGCCTGCGGGCGACGTCGCGGCCGGCGAACGACCGCCCCGAGGCGGCCTCGGACACCGCATCCCCAGACGTGCATCCCCAGAGGAGACCCCCATGTCCTTCCATCGTCGTCAGTTCCTCGTCGGCGGCACGGTCGCCGCCGCGGCCCTGCTCGGCCCCCGCGTCGCCTTCGCCCAGACGGCGGCGCCGTCCGGCCCGTTCAAGCTCGATCCGCTGCCCTACAAGAACGATGCGCTGGCTCCACACATCGATGCGAAGACCATGGAGATCCACCACGACCGTCACCATCAGGCGTATGTGAACAACCTCAACGCCGCCCTGAAGGACCACAGCCAAGTGGCTCAGATGTCGCTGAAAGACATCCTGGCGAAGCTCAGCGAGATGCCCGAGGCGATCCGCACCGCGGTGCGCAACAACGGCGGCGGGCACGCCAACCACACGATGTTCTGGCAGGTGATGGGACCGAACGGCGGGGCGCCGTCGGGGGCGCTCGCCGAGGCGATCCAGCGCGATCTCGGCGGCCTCGACAAGCTCAAGAGCGATTTCAACGGCGCCGGCGGCCGGGTGTTCGGCTCGGGCTGGGTGTTCGTCACGGTCACGCGCGACGGCAAGCTCGCGATCGAATCGAAACCCAACCAGGACACGCCGCTGATGGACGGCAAGATGGTGCTGTTCGGCAATGACGTGTGGGAGCACGCCTATTACCTCACCTACCAGAACCGCCGGCCCGATTACCTCGCCGCGTGGTGGAACGTGGTGAACTGGGGCAAGGTCGGCGAGCGCTACGCCGCCGCCACGGCCGGCACGCTGGCGATCTGATACCAAGGGGACAGAGCCTCGACCGTCATCCTGAGGTGCCCGGCAAAGCCGGGCCTCGAAGGATTCGGCCCGGGCCGTCGCCCTTCGAGGCTCGGGCTTCGCCCGAGCACCTCAGGGGTGACGGGGAAGAGTCGATCGTCAGGCCCTTTGGTAGGACGCGGCGCGGCCGGCCCGCAGAAAATAATCGCGCCTTTTCAAGGATCGCGAGTCCCGCCGCGGCGGGACTTGCTTTACACTCCGTAGCTATACTCGTTGGGGATGGGGGCGGCCCGGCGCCGCGAACGAGCGAGCGAGGTTTCCGATGTCGAGGTTTCTGCGAGGCGCGGCCCCGGCGGCCGTCGGCGTGGCGCTCCTGTTCACCGCTGCCCTGCCCGGCTCCGCCGCGGCCCAGACCGCCGTCGGTTGCGCGCCGTATTGCGACTTCCGCCACTACTACGGCACCTACACCTACGACTATGTGCAGCGCGGCATCTATTGCGCCCCGATCTGCGACGCCTTCGGCAACTGCGTGCCGGCCAAGACCTGCGTGCGCGCCCCGAACGCGATCCCGAGCACAGCGACCGTGACCTATTACGACCCGACCATCGCGACCCCGGGCGTCGTCGGCCCGCGCCGGATCGTGCGCTCGACCGCCGCCCGCTCCGCCACGGTCCGGGTGCGGCCCTACCGGCCGCAGCGCTGAGGCTCGTACCCGGGTCGAGACCGCGAATCGGATCCGCTCGCCCGAACCGTAAAAAACGCTCCCGCGAGGCGGGCATCGAGAGGCCGGGCATGGAGAGAATGCGAAACGCCCCGCCGGGCGGGCGCGGGCAGAACTGAAAACGCCCCGCGGAGCGGGGCGTTCGGGGCCGTGTTGGCCGTCGGTGGGCTGTCCTTCGCGCGATGATCAGTCGTCGCGATACACCCGCTCGCGCCGCTCGTGCCGCTCCTGCGCTTCGAGCGACAGGGTGGCGATGGGGCGCGCCTCGAGGCGCTTGATGGAGATCGGCTCGCCGGTCTCCTCGCAGTAGCCGTAGGTTCCGTCCTCGATCCGCTGCAGCGCGGCGTCGATCTTGGCGATCAGCTTGCGCTGGCGATCGCGGGCACGAAGCTCGATGGCCCGCTCCGTCTCGGACGAGGCACGGTCGGCGAGATCAGGATGATTCTGGTTCTCGTCCTGCAGGTGCTGAAGTGTTTCCTTCGCTTCCCGCAGAATATCGTCCTTCCATGAAAGCAGCTTGTTGCGGAAGTACTCGCGCTGCCGCTCGTTCATGAAGGGCTCTTTGTCCGTAGGTCTGTAAATCCCGTTCGTTTCCAGGCGCATGACACGCTCACTCCCACGCGGCCATCCCGTTTCCCTCCCGATCGACTTCTTTGGTCGATTCATCGGCGGATGCGCACGCTATATACAAGCGTTGCGACATAACGACAACAACAGATTGGATTAATCCTGCCGCTCTTCGTTCAGTAAAGTATATGTCGGTGCGGCAAGGAGAAGCGTCGTCGCGCGAGGCTCCGTCGCGCCCCCGCGATACCGCCGGGCCGCCATTCGCAGGAGGATTTAGTTACCACCTTCACGCGAATTATTCCGCGATGCGGCGAATCGGCTCGATTGCTCCAGGGTGCTCCCGAACTGCCGTCACACGCTACCGAGCGGCTTGAGCTTGGCGAGTTCGACCTCGACCCGAAGCTCGATCTCGGCGAGGACGCCGTCGAGGCCGGGGTCGCCGGTCGTCTCCTTCAGGCCGGCCGCGATGGCGGCGAGCCGGCCGAGGATGGCGGGATCGAGATTGCCGGAGAGCAGCGCGAGCTTCATCTCGTCGAGCACGTCGAGGGCGGAGCGGCCACGCAGCACGGCGCGGCGACGCCGCTCGGTGGGGTCCTCGACGCCCTGGAGGGCGAGCAGCGCGTCGATGCCGGTCAGCGCACGGGCGCCGCCGCTCGCCGAAGGCCCTTGCGGCTCGTCGGTCGCCGGCAGGGAGAAACGGCCGGTCCCGGTGCGCCGGACCGTTGATCCGGGCGTCGTCGAGGCGGGTCCAGTGGGGCCGGTGATACGCATGGTCCGTCGAGTCCTCCGAGACTCGCGACGTGTCGAGGCTCGCGACAATTCAGCGCCGCAATGGTTAACGCGCCGTTAAGGCTCGGCAATTCCTGCCGGGTCGACCGGGCCGACGACCCTTTCCTTCCTGCCCCGCATCCCGGGCGCCGTATTTTTCAGCAATGATTTCAACAGTTAACAAATCCACACCGGCTGGCACGCTCCTCGCAGAGCCGTTTCCGTCACGCCGTCCGAGGAGCATGCGATGCGGACCCTTCTCCACTGCGCACTGGCCGCGATCACGCTCGCCGCGACCCTCTTCGCAGGGTCGCCGGCCGGCGCCACGTCGCGCATCAAGGACCTCGCGAATGTCGAGGGGGTCCGGCAGAACCAGCTCATCGGCTACGGCCTCGTCGTCGGCCTGCAGGGCACCGGCGACACCATCAATAACTCGCCCTTCACCAAGCAGTCGCTGCAGGCGATGCTCGAGCGCCTCGGCGTCAACATCCGCGGCCAGACGCTGCGCACCGGCAACGTCGCGGCCGTGATGGTGACGGCGAACCTGCCGCCGTTCTCGACCCAGGGCACCCGGGTCGACGTCACCGTCTCGGCGCTGGGCGATGCCAAGAGCCTGCAGGGCGGTGTCCTGGTGATCACCCCGCTGCTCGCCGCCGACGGCAATGTCTACGCGGTGGCGCAAGGCTCGCTCGCCATCGGCGGCTTCATGGCCGAGGGCGAGGCCGCCAAGATCGTGCGCGGCGTGCCGACCGTCGGCCGCATCGCCAACGGCGCGATCATCGAGCGCGAGATCGACTTCGCGCTGAACCGGCTCACCCAGGTGCGGCTCGCGCTGCGCAATCCCGACTTCACCACGGCCAAGCGCATCGCCGCGGCGATCAACGACTTCCTGGCGATGCCGGTGGCCGAGCCGATCGACCCGTCGACCGTGCAGCTGACCGTGCCGAAGGAGTACACCGGCAACGTCGTCGCCATGCTGACCGAGATCGAGCAGCTCCAGATCGTCCCCGACCAGCTCGCCCGCATCATCGTCGACGAGCGCTCCGGCATCATCGTGATGGGCCGCGACGTGCGCGTCTCCACGGTGGCGGTGGCGCAGGGCAACCTCACCGTGACGATCACCGAATCGCCCGAGGTGAGCCAGCCGGCGCCGTTCTCGGAAGGCCGCACCGTCGTGGTGCCGCGGACCAACGTCACGGCGACCGACGACGGCCACAAGCTCGCCGTCGTGCGCGAGGGCGTGTCGCTGCAGCAGCTCGTCGACGGGCTCAACGCGCTCGGCATCGGTCCGCGCGACCTGATCGCCATCCTGCAGGCCATCAAGGCGGCCGGCGCCATCCAGGCCGACCTGGAGGTGATGTGATGAGCACGGCGAGCATTCCCGCCGCGGCCGCGCTGACGGCCGACCAGATCAGGTCCGGTGGCCTGCCGGTCTCCGCCGGCGGCGCCAGCCGCACCGCGCCGGCGAAGACGGCGGCCGAGAAGGCCTGGACCCAGGCCCAGGACTTCGAGGCGGTGTTCCTCAATCAGATGATGCAGACGATGTTCACCGGCGTCGGCGAGGACGGTCCGCTCGGCAACGGTCCGGGTGCCGGCATGTGGCGCTCGTTCCTGATCGACGAGTACGCCAAGTCGACCGTCAAGGCCGGCGGCATCGGCATCGCCGAGCAGGTCTACGCACAGCTCCTGAACCAGCAGGAGGCCGCCGCCTCGCGCGGCGCCGGCGCGGCCGCCGCCTCCTACGCGGCCACGACCACCACCGCCATGCCGACCATCGCGAAGACCAAGGGGAGCGTCCAATGACCGACCAGGCCGCCGCCGTCCAGGAGACCCCGCCGCGTGCGATCACGTCCGTCGACGAGGCGCGCGACGTGATCCGCATGCTCGACGAGACCATCACGGCGCTCGTCGAGGTGATCGAGGAGGAGGACCGGCTGGTGCGGGCCGGCAAGCTGTCCGAGGTGGCGCGGCTCTCGCCGACCAAGACCGGATATGCGCGGCGCTATCTGTCCGGCAGCCTGCGGCTGCGCGACAGCCTGCCCCGGCTGCGCGGCGAGCTCGGCGGCGAGCTTCCCGCCGTGAAGGCGCGCCATGCCGCCTTCCAGGACCGGCTGCAGAGCAATCTGACGGCGCTCGCCACGGCGCACGCGGTGTCGGAGGGCATCGTGCGCGGCGTCGCCGGCGAGCTCACCCGCACCGCCAGCCCGCAAACCTACGGCGCCTCCGGCCGCACGCCGATGCCCGATTCGCGCCACGTGAGGCCGCTGGCGGTCAGCCGGACGCTGTGAGGTCGCCGCGCGCCGCGTCGTCACGAACCGCCTCGTCGCGAGCCGCGTCGCCGCGTCGCGACGTTCCGGCATCCGCCATCCCGGCTGTGCGCGTCCCGCCGTTCGCACGAACGTGATCGGTCACCTGATACCGATCAAGACACGGGCATGGAAACCCGCGCGAGATTTCGTCCCGAAGCTGATTGTGCCCGGGCAGTCCTTCTGCGCGCGACCGTCGATTTCGTTCGGCGGCGGCGACAGGATCTGCCGCTGGCGTGCGAGGACGGAGCCGGCCGTCTTGCCCGTGCGGACCGATCGGAAATCGTCGAACGCGGTCCGGGACGTGCCGGACCTTCAGAGGCGCACGGGACGGTCGACCCCACCGGATGGAGGTCGACATGGCAAGGTACAGGTCCGCGGTCGCTCTGATCGCCGCCGTGCTCTTCGCTTGGGTGGCCGGGACGGTCGGGTCTCGGGCCCAGGGTCTCGTCGGTGACGGCAACGCCGTCGCGACCGGCTTCTCCGGCACGCTCGCGCCGACCCGGATCGCCCCCGGTGCCGATCCCGACGACACCCGCGTGATCGACGGCAACGGCGCGGTGCTGCGGGTGATCGACCTGCAGGCGCCGGGAGCGCCGCCGTCCGGCCAGCTCGTCCAGGCGGCGAAGCCGTTCACGGTCACGGCCGCGCAGATCGGGCAGGTGTTCGGCGTCGCGCTCGACCGCGCTTCGCCTCCCAATCTCTACGCCGCCGCGACCTCGCTCTACGGACTGCCGATCACCGGTCCGGACATCGACGGCGACGGCCAGCGGGACCGGCTGCTGCAAGGCGCGGCCAATGCGGCCTTCATGACGGGGGTGTTCGGTCCCGACGGCGGACCGGGCACGATCTGGCGGATCGACGGCACGACCGGCGCCGTGACGGCGCACGCCACCGTCGCCCTCGACGGCGTCGCCAATCCCGGCCCGGCGCTCGGCGCCCTCGCCTTCGATCCCGAATCCGACTCGCTCCTGGTGGTCGACCGGGCGACCGGCATGATCCACCGCATCGACACCGGCGGCGTCGAGGGCGGGCGCTACGACCACGGCACCACGGGGCGCGCCGCCGCCGCCCTGCCGCCGGTGCCCTACGATCCGTCCGGGCGACTCGACATCCGGAACCCGGCGTTCCGTCCGGGCGATCCGGCGACCTGGGGTCTCGCGCCGCCGGCACGGCGGGTGTTCGCCGTCGCGCTGCAGGGCCGGCGCCTGTTCTACAGCGTCGCCGAGGGTCTGCAGATCTGGTCGGTGTCGCTCGCGACCGACGGCCGCTTCGGCAACGACGCGCGCCTCGAGCTGAGCGTGCCGCCCGGGCCGTCGCCGAGCGAGATCGCCGGCATCACCTTCGACGACCGCGGCCGCATGCTGCTGGCCGAGCGGGTCGCCCCGAGCGGGGCCTACGATTTCGTCGCCCTGACGCTGTCGGGCGCCGGCCGGGTGCTGCGGTTCGACCCCGCGACCGGTGGCGGCGCGCGCTGGCAGCCGGCGGCCGGCGATCCTGCCGAGGGGCTCGATCCGACCCTGCACGGCAACGGCGGCATCGCGGTCGGCTCCGGCTACGACGCGGCCGGCCGGCGCGACCCGGCGGTGTGCGCGGGCAGCGTCTGGTGGACCGGCGAGAAGCTGGCGCTGGGCACCCCGCATGCGGTGAACGGCCTCGTCGGCCGGCCCGACGGCGCCGACGCCATCTGGGCGATCGACTTCGACGAGAGGCTCGACGACCCGGCGATCCGCGGCTGGATGGGTGGCCTGCTCGTGTTCCGCACCTGCACGCCGACGGTCGCCGGGCCACCGCCGGCGCCCGCGCCGATCGGCGAGCCGCCGCCGACCCCCGGGCCGGGGCAGCAGGCTGCATTCCCGTGGCCGGGCATGCCGGACCTGCCGCCCGGCACCGGTCCCATCGGGCCTGGCCCGGACGGCCCGTTCGGGCCGTGGTGGCCGGACGGTCCGTGGCCGCCACCGCCGCTGTGTCCGGTCGGCACGCATCTGGAGGAGAACGGGCTCCAGTGCTGCCCGCTCAACCAGATTCCGGGGCCGACCGGCGCCTGCCGGTCGCCCTGCGCCAACGGATCGCTCACCGACCCGGATGCTTCGGCCTGCCTGCAGGGGTTCCAGCCGACCGGCTTGCCACGGCCCAACGGCATCTGCTGGAACGGCACGCCGCCGGTTCAGATCGCCGGCTGCCCTCCGGCGTCCGAGCTGTGCTGGAAATGCCCGAAGTCTCCGCTGAAGACCTGCCCGGCCGGGTGGACCGAGGTGGTCGCCTCGGCCGCCAACCCGGTGGGCCAGTTCTGGTGGTGGAGCGACCGGACCTGCGTGCCGACCGCGACGCAGCTCACCTGCCCGGCCGGCCAGCAGGTCGGCCTCGATGGAGTCTGCGCCCAGCTCTGCCCCGCCGGGCAGATCTCCTGGAGCGGCGTCCGCCGCTGTTGCGTGAACGGGACCGGACCCGACGCGGCCGGCCAGTGCAATCCCGGCATCGTCGTTCCGCCGCAGTGGTTCCTCGACTATGTCGCGACCGGAAGCGGGCCGTGCATCCCGCCCAACTGCTCTCGCTTCGAGTTCACGGTCACGGGTCGCGGCGGATTCGGCCGCGGGTCGCTGACGCAGCGGATCACGCTGCCGCCGGGCTCGGCCTTCGCCGCGCCGCGGGTCACCAGCACGGGACGCCATTGCCCCGCCTCGGCCGTCGCCTGCCGGAAGGCCGGTGACGTCGTCACCTGCAGCGTCGAGGACTGCGGGCTCGCGGCCGGCGACCAGGTCGCGATCCAGTTCGAGGGGCGCGTCGCCCCCGACATCACGGCACCGCCCCCGGCCCCGATCGAGCGGACCGCGTGCGGCGATCTCGAGTGGCTGGCCGCGGCCGGACCGCTCTCGCCGCCGGGACGGCCCGGCGACCCCGACCGGACGCAGGCCCGCCAGCGGCCGCAGGAGACCCCGCCGGCGACCACCGGCCCCGGGCAGCCCGGCGGCGCCACCACGAAGCGGGCGTGCTGGACGATTCGCCTGGTCGGTCGGCCGGTGCAGGCTTGCGCCAGCGGCTATGTCCCCACCGGCGACGGCCAGTGCTGCCTCGCCGGCCAGATGACGACGGCCGGCGTCTGCTGCTCGCCCGCCACCGTCCCGCGCGGCGGCCAGTGCGTGCCGCGGGTGACGCCGATCCCGCCGGAGCAGCGGCTCGTCCCCGACCCGGGCGCCGATCCCGCACGCTGCCTGCCCGGCCAACGCTGGGACGCGCGGCGCCGTGCCTGCCTGTCGATCTGTCCTGAGGGCCGCGTGTGGACGGGCCGCCGGTGCGAATGTCCGCCCGGCACGGTCGAGCGGCGCGGGCGCTGCGTCGGCACACCGGAGCAGACCTGTGGGCCGAACCGGACCGGCGTGTGGCCGAACTGCTGCCCGCCCGGCCAGCGCTGGGACGGCCGGCGATGCCTGCCGCCCGACATCGGCGCCTGCCCGCCCGACAGCATCGGCCGCTTCCCGAGCTGCCGCTGCCGGCCGCCGCTGGTCGGAGCGCCGGGGCGCTGCCGGCCACCCGCGTGCCCGCCCGGCACGACCGGGACGCCGCCGCGGTGCAAGCCGATCGTGCGGTGCCCGCCGGACAGCGTCGGCGAGCCGCCGAACTGCCGCTGCCGGCCGCCGCTGGTCGGAGCGCCGGGACGCTGCCGGCCGCCCGCGTGCCCGCCCGGCACGACCGGGACGCCGCCGCGGTGCAAGCCGATCGTGCGCGAATGCCCGCCGGGAACGACCGGACGGCCGCCGCGCTGTCGGCCCGAGCCGGCAGCCCGGCCGACCCCCGAGCGTCCGCCGATCCAGCGGCCCCCACGGCCGCAACCGGAGGCCCGGCCCGGCCCATCCCGGCCGAGCCGGCCTGCGGACGGCACCGGGCCGCGCTGATCCGGCCGCTCGGCCGCCCCTCGGCGGACGTCGCCGCCGAGGGCTTGGGCCGGTCCCTGCCCCTCCGGCGGGGCCGACGGCGCGGCGGTGATGCCGTCCTGGACGCCGGCGATCGCTCGCTCCCTGTCGCGCCGTCTCCCCGGCGCCGGCGGCACCGCGACTCGCCCGCCCCGCCGCGGCTGCACCGGAACTCGTTAAAATTTTACGCATCCAAGTATTTCCCGATAACCATCTTTTCTAACAAGACCTTAATGCGCAGCATTTATGAGTATGGGATTGGAAGGTGGAAAACGTGGAGCCGACAGAACGTTCGGCCCCACCGGTAGGACGTCACATGGACACGAGCCTCACCATAAGGCCGCAGAGCGTCGCCCCGATGGGCGACCATGCGCGGCCCATGGCGGTCGAGGCCCCGGCCGTTCCCACCGTGCTCCCCGAGCACCAGACGGTCGCCGCACTCGGCGCCAGCAAGTCCACCTCGACGGACCCGGACCTCGGCCAGAACGGCAATCCTCCGTCCCAGGAGCAGCCGCTCGCCGCCCAGATGCGCCAAGCCGCCGAGCAGACCACCCGCGTGGTGGTCCTCAACCCCGAGACCCGGGAGGTGATCTTCCGGGTGATCGACTCGCGCTCCCGCCAGGTGCTCCGCCAGGTGCCCGACGAGGCGCTGATGCGCATGCGCGCCTACAACAAGGCGCTCGAGGAAGGCAGGAGTGCGGCCGACGTGTTGATGCACGCCGACCTGCAGGTCTGATCCGGCCAAGGTCGGCCCGCTTCCTCACTGGTCTCTCCACGTGCCGCGCTCGGCCCGCGCCGTCTCTCTCCTCGCGCCGCACGTCACGCCCCGTCCTCCGCGCCGCCCGAGCTTGTCGCGCGCCGATCGACCGCCTGCGCCGCGACGCCGTCGCGTCTGCGCCACCGCTCCCCGCCCGCCGGTTCCTCGTGCGCATCGCCGCGTGGATATCGCCGCGCGGACGTCGTCGCAGGGCGCGCGCAGCGCGCATCGAGCCGCCGTCTCGCGGCCCCGTATGCTTAATGAAAACCTAATCGAAACCAATGTGTTCGGTCGCCCGGCGGAGAGCCGAAATTAGGCGGGAATTAACGGGCCGTATTTACGCTTGTTTACGGCCCGCCGTGCGATCACGGCCGGCGACCATGAAGGTCGAAGCTCCACCGCCAGTACGGCACACAACCAGAAAGGTTGAATTCCATGGCTTCCGGTATCACCCTCTCGGCCGGCGTCCGTCAGAACCTGCTCTCGCTGCAGTCGACTGCGGACATGATGGCGACGACGCAGAACCGTCTCGCCACCGGCAAGAAGGTCAACTCGGCTCTCGACAATCCGTCGAACTTCTTCACCTCTCAGTCGCTCAGCGACCGGGCGGGCGACCTCAACTCGCTCCTCGACTCGATCGGCCAGGCGGTGAAGACGCTCGACGCGGCCAACAACGGCATCACCTCGCTGACCAAGCTCGTGCAGTCCGCGAAGTCGATCGCCCAGCAGGCCCGCTCGGCGACGGCTCCGGCCGCCACCTACGACGCCCTGAACGTCACCGGCACGCTCCCCTCCGAGACGATCTCCTCGACCATCGCGGGCGGCGCCAACGACCTGTCGGCGAAGGCCGTCAACCTGTCGTTCACCAACCTGGCCGAGACGATCGGCACCAAGACCGGCACGGCCGACCTGTCGTCCGGTCCGGGCGGCGCCGGCGCGGCCGGCACGGTGCAGATCCGGATCACCGCGTCGGGCGTCGACAAGACGTTCAACGTCAACCTGGCCGGCACCGAGGCCGACTTCGCCGCCACCCAGGCGGTGTTCGACGCCACCACGTCCGGCACGCCGGGCGACACGCTCGACCAGTACATCAACATCACCGAGAGCGCCGGCCACCAGCTCGTGCTGACCGCGGCCTCGGCCGATGTCGACTTCTCGATCAGCGCCGCCGGCTCCGGCTCGACCGCCGCCACCCTGACGGCCGTCGGCCTGACCGCCACGACGCACAACTCGACCAGCCTGCTCGACCAGGTCACCGCCAATGGTGGCACGGCGGGCACGTCCAGCCTCGTGCTGAGCGTCACCGGCCAGACCGACAAGACCGTCACGTTCGGCAACAGCGGTGGTCAGGTCTCGACCATCTCCGAGCTGAACACCTGGATCAACAGCAATCGCGGCGCGGCGACCGGCTCGATCTCCGGCACCACGTTCTCGATGAGCCTGGCGGCCGGGGCGGGCAATGCGATCGGCTTCAACGCGACCGATGTCGGCGTCACCACGGCGCTCGGCCTCAGCGCGGCGACCGCCGACTACAACTTCGGCACCGGCGCCCGTGGCGGCATGGGCTCGGCGCTGTCGAAGTCGTTCAACAGCGACCTGACGCTCGGCGAGATCGATACCGACCTCGCCAACGGGACCAGCATCTCCATCACCGTCAATGCCAACGACGGCAACGGAGCGCAGACCCAGACGGTCGGTCTCGCCGGCACCGACGACCTCGACGCCGTCGTGGCGAAGCTGAAGGGCAACGCGACCCTGAACGCCAACCTCGACATCACCAACCAGGCCGGCAAGCTGAAGCTGGTCGCCAAGACCGCCGACGTCGACTTCTCGATCGCCGCCGGCACCGCCACCACGGCCCTCAACATGACGGCCGGCTCCTACAACTCGACCAGCCTGCTCGACCAGGTCATCGCCGGCGGCGGCACCGAGGGCGACACCATGACGGTGGCGGCCAACGGCGGCGCGGCCCAGACGATCACGTTCGGCAAGGGTGTCGGCGAGGTCTCGACCATTGCCGAGTTCACCTCGGCGATCGGCAACCTGTCCGGCGTCACCGCGAGTGTCACCGGCTCGGCGTTCTCGGTCGGTGTCGCGCAGGGCACCAGCCAGACGACGCTGACCATCGGCGGCGCCACCAACACGCTCGCGGCGATCGGCACCAGCGCCCAGACCAAGTCGGGCGTGAAGCACGAGGGTGATCCGAACGCCACCCGCGAGAGCCTGCAGAAGGACTACAACGACGTCCTGTCGCAGATCGACGCCCTGTCGAAGGATGCCTCCTACAACGGCATCAACCTCCTCAACGGCGACGATCTCAAGGTGGCCTTCAACGAGGACAACTCCTCGTCGCTGACCATCAAGGGCGTCACCTACAACGCCTCCAACCTCGGCCTGAACAAGCAGAACGGCACCACGTTCCAGGACAACGCGAAGATCGACGAGACCATCTCGGCGATCAACGACGCCCTGACGTCGCTCCGCACCCAGGCGTCGAAGTTCGGCTCGAACCTGACGACGGTCCAGACCCGGCAGGACTTCACCAAGAGCATGGTGAACACCCTGCAGATCGGTGCCGACGCCCTCGTTCTCGCCGACTCGAACGAGGAAGGCGCCAACATGCTGGCCCTGCAGACCCGCCAGCAGCTCTCCACCACGGCCCTCTCGCTCGCCAACCAGGCGAACCAGGCCGTGCTGCGGCTGTTCTGAGTCTCTCGGTCTACGCACAAACACGGACGGCGGGGCTTCGGCCCCGCCGTTTACTTTTTATGGACCGCCCGGCGGCGCCGCCGGGCGACCGAGAGGGGACCGCGACCGCGGCGTCGCGAGCGACCCGCGCCGGCCGCACCCGGCCCCGGTCCCGACGTCGAAAGCCCCCGCCCGACGGTCCGGCAAATTCCAGATTCTTCAACGATCCGAAGCTGTTGCCGCGCGCGACTTGGCGCCCGCGAGCGCCCGGTCGCGGCTCTCCGCCGGCCGTCGCGACGGGCGTCGCGCGGCCGGGATTGCCGGCCCGCCGGAGCCGACCCGGCAAAAATTGCTTATACGTAAAGAAAGCCGAATCCAGGCGCACATTTTTCAACGTCGTTATCGAGGCGTTAACGATCTCGACCTTAACCTCTCCACGTTCGGCAAGAGGCTGGCGCGAATCTCCACCCGCGAGCCCTCCGCGCCGGTCCGAGATTTCGACGGAGAGGCTTCCATGTCGTCCAACATCACCCTGTCCGCCGGCGTCCGCCAGAACCTGCTGTCGCTGCAGGCCACCGCGGACCTGATGGCGACCACCCAGAACCGTCTCGCCACCGGCAAGAAGGTCAATTCCGCGCTCGACAACCCGTCGAACTTCTTCACCTCGCAGTCGCTCAGCGATCGCGCCGGCGACCTGAGCTCCCTGCTCGACTCGATCGCGCAAGGGATCAAGACCATCGAGGCCGCCAACAACGGCATCACGTCGCTGACCAAGCTGGTGCAGTCGGCGAAGTCGATCGCCCAGCAGGCTCGCTCGGCGACGGCTCCGGCCGCCACCTACGACGCGCTGAGCATCACCGGCTCGCTGCCAACCGAGGTGATCGGATCGGCGATCGCCGGCGGCGCCAACGACCTGTCGGCGAAGGCCGTCAACCTGTCCTTCACCAACATGGCCGAGACGATCGGCACCAAGACCGGCACGGCCGACCTGTCGGCCGGTCCGGGCGGCGCCGGCGCGGCCGGCACGGTGCAGATCCGCATCACGGTGGCGGGCGTCGCCAAGACGTTCAACGTCAACCTGGCCGGCACCGAAGCGGACTTCGCCGCCACCCAGGCGGTGTTCGACGCCACCACGTCCGGCACGCCCGGCGACACGCTCGACCAGTACATCAACATCACCGAGAGCGCCGGTCACCAGCTGGTGCTGACCGCGGCCTCGGCCGACGTCGACTTCTCGATCAGCGCCGCCGGCTCCGGCTCCACGGCCGCCACCCTGACCGCCGTCGGTCTCACCGCGACGACCCACAACTCGCAGAGCCTGCTCGACAACGTCATCGACAACGGCGGCACGCTCGGCACCTCGAACATGATCCTCAAGGTCTCCGGCCAGGCCGACAAGACCGTCACGTTCGGCCATGGCGGCGGCATGGTGTCGACGCTCGCCGAGCTGAACTCCTGGATCAACTCGAACCGCGGCGCGGCCACGGCATCGATCAGCGGCACCACCTTCTCGCTCGGCCTCGGCGCAGCGACCGGCAACTCGATCGGCTTCGCGCTGTCCGACGTCGGCGTCGCCGACGCGCTGGGGCTCAGTCTCGCCGAGGCCGACTACAACTTCGGCACCGGCGCCCGCGGCGGCATGGGCTCGCTGCTCAGCAAGACCTTCAACAGCGACCTGACGCTGGGCGAGATCGACACCGACCTCGCCGCCGGTACCAATATCGCCATCACGGTCGACCCCAACGACGGCACCGGCCCGCAGACACAGACGGTCGGCCTCGCCGGTACCGACGATCTCGACTCCGTGGTCACCAAGCTCAAGGCCAACGCGATGCTCGGGGCCAACCTCGACATCACCAACGAGGCCGGCAAGCTGAAGATCGTCGCCAAGTCGGCCGACGTCGACTTCTCGATCGCCGCGGGCGTCGCCACCACGGCCCTCAACATGACGGCCGGCAGCTACGCCTCGACCAGCCTGATGGACCGCCTGATCGCGGCCGGCGGCGCCGAGGGCGACGTGTTCACGGTGTCGGCCAACGGCGGCGCCGCCCAGACCATCACGTTCGGCAAGGGCACGACCCAGGTGTCGACGCTCGCCGAGTTCACGGCGGCGCTCTCCAACCTGTCCGGCGTGACCACCAGCGTGACCGGCACGGCCTACACGATCAGCCTGGCCGAGGGCACCAGCCAGACGACGCTCGCGATCGGCGGCTCGACCAACACGGTCACGGCGCTGGGCACCAGCGCCCAGACCCTCAAGGGCGTCAAGCACGAGGGCACGGCGAACTCGACCCGCGAGAGCCTGCAGAAGGACTTCAACGACGTCCTCAACCAGATCGACGGGCTGTCGAAGGACTCCTCCTACAACGGCATCAACCTGCTCAACGGCGACGACCTCAAGATCACCTTCAACGAGCGCGGCACCAGCTCGCTGACCATCACGGGCGTCACCTACTCGTCTTCGAACCTGGGCCTCAACAAGCAGAACGGCGCGTCCTTCCAGGACAACACGATCGTCGACCAGGTGATCGAGTCGATCAACACGGCGCTGACCACGCTGCGCACCCAGGCCTCGAAGTTCGGCTCGAACCTGTCGACCGTGCAGGTGCGGCAGGACTTCACCAAGCAGATGGTGAACACGCTGCAGATCGGCGCCGACAACCTCGTCCTGGCGGACACCAACGAGGAAGGCGCCAACATGCTGGCCCTGCAGACCCGCCAGCAGCTCTCCACCACGGCCCTCTCGCTCGCCAACCAGGCGAACCAGGCCGTGCTGCGGCTCTTCGGCTGACGCCGACGAGCATGCTCCGGCGGACCGCGGGGCCACGGCCCCGCGACACCGCCGAGACGCCGGACGGCAGGCGCCGCGGTCCGTGACGATCGCCGGCCGACGCACGCCGCGCCGTCCACATCATCCCAAACGATCCAGAAGAGATCGATGCGGCTACGCGCGAGCCGCACGAACCAGGCGCGCGTCCTGCACAAGTCAGGCGGCCTGAATAAACATGTCTTAACGGCACGACGCTAAAACTGACGTCCTGCCGATCAGTGGCACCAGGAGTCCCCGAGATGCACAGCGCGGCGAAAGCCTACGGACAGGTGGCGCAGCAGATCGCGAATCCGCGCGAGCTCGAAGCCCGCTTGCTGCTCAAGGCGGCGGCCCGCCTGCAGCACGTCCGCGAGGACTGGGAGAAGGATCGCTCCGACCTGTTCGACGCCCTGCTCTACAATCGCAAGCTCTGGACCGTGTTCCTCACCTCGGTCACGAGCCCGGACCACCAGATGCCGGCGGCGATCCGCCAGAACGTCGCCAATCTCGGCCTGTTCGTGATGAACCACACGCTCGACATCCAGCGCGAGCCGCGGCCCGAGGCGCTCGTCGCGCTGATCAACATCAACCGCGAGATCGCCGCCGGCCTGCTCGGCCAGCCGGCCTGAGGGCGACGCGCCGCCGCCGCGGCGCAACCCTGCCCCATCGTCCAAGCCGTTGATTTTCCGCCTCCATACCGGCAGAACCCGCTCTGGCGGGCCCTGCCGGGGCCTCGGCGGGCGAGGACGAGAGGGGACGACGACATGAGCCATCCGGAAAAGCTCCGGCTCCACACGCTGCTCGGCACCCATCCGAATACCAAGGCGCTCAAGTCGGGCGCCGTCGCCTCGGACCTGGTGGCGTTCGACTTCGCCGACATCCCGGTCGCCAATCGCGGCTTCAAGCCGATGGTCCGCCAGCACGTCTTCGATTTCGGCGAGCTCGCCATCGGCACCTTCCTGCAGGCCCGCGTCGCCGGCGCGCCCTACCGGCTGATCCCGGCCACCGTGGTCGGCCGCGGCCAGCTCCACACCATCGCCTACCTGCCCGAGCGCGGGCCGCTGGCGCCGGGCGATCTCGCCGGCAAGCGGGTCGGCGTGCGCGCCTACAGCCAGACCACCGGCATCTGGCTGCGCGGCATGCTGGAGGAGCTGTACGGCGTCGCCCCCGAGACCATCGACTGGGTGACGTTCGAGGACGCCCACGTCGCCGGCTATCAGGATCCGCCCTTCGTGCGCCGCGCCGCCGAAGGCGAGGATCTCGTCCGGATGTTGCTCGACGGCGCGCTCGACGCCGCGATCGTCGGCGACAAGTTTCCCGATCCGCGCCTCGCGCCCCTGGTGCCCGATCCCGAGGCGGCCAACGACCGTTGGGCGGCGTCGCACGGCGGCGTGCCGATCAACCACATGCTCGTCCTCCGCGAGGAGATCGCCGCCACCCGCCCCGACGTGGTGCGCGAGCTTTACAGAATGATCCGCGAGAGCACGGCGGCCGGCGGGCTGCCGACCGACGACGCCACGGCGGCGCTGCGCTTCGGCATCGAGCCGAACCGTCGCTCGCTCGAGCTGATCATCGACTATGCGTTCCGCCAGAAGCTGATCCCCGAGCGCGTCGGCGTCGATTCGCTGTTCGACGACACGGCCCGCAGCCTCGCCTGACGCGGGCGGCGCGCTCCGGACCTCGGAGACGCCGGCCAACGCCTTGCACACACGCACGTTTTTCCCCTTAACGGTTCGTTAAACCAGATGGTTAACGATCCGTGAGACTCATGGGGGAGAGCGGCCATGGCCTTGAAGGTCGAACTGAAGCCCGGCGAACGCATCATTCTCGGCGACTGCGTGATCACCAACTCGGACCAGCGGGCGCGCCTGCTGATCGAGGGCGAGACGCCGATCCTGCGCGAGAAGGACATTCTCACGGCCGAGACGGCCGACACGCCGGCCAAGCGCATCTATCTCGCCGTGCAGCTCATGTACACGTCGAAGGACGCGCGCGCCTATCACGAGATCTACTTCAAGCTGGTCAGCGACGTTCTCAAGGCGGCGCCGAGCACCTGGCCGCTGATCGAGAGCGTGAACAACCACATCCTGGCAGGCGAGATGTACAAGGCCCTCAAGGAGGCCAAGAAGCTGATCGCCTACGAGAGGGAGCTGGTCGACCATGCCCTGCATCGAAACAGCGAGCCGTCCGGAGCGCCCCACGCCCGCTCCGCGTGAAGTTCAGGCCCTCCTCCTCCTCGACGCCGCGCGGCGGCTCCAGGCGGCCCAATCGGGCGCGGTCCGCAGCGGCGCCCAGGCGAGCCGCGACGCCATCGACGCGGCGCTGGTCCACAATCGCCGCCTCTGGCACGATGTCGTCGGAGCCACCGTGGCGACCGACCCGGCGCTTCCGTGCGCGGTGCGGCACAGCCTCGCCAGCCTCGGCCTGTTCGTCGATCACCAGACCGTCGCCTTCGCGGCCGACCCCCGCCCCGAGCGCCTCGCCGCCCTGATCGGCATCAACCACGACATCGCCGACGGCCTCATGGGCGCCTGAGGGACGCCGGACCCGGCCGGCGCCCTCCTCGGCTCACCCCTCGCGAGCCGCTACAGGTAGTTCACGAGATTGAGCTTGGAGAGCAGCGCCGTCGTCTGCAGCGACGCCTGCAGGCTCGTCTGCAGGGCGAGGATCATGGCGCTCGATTCCTCCATCGGCACGCCTTCGATGTTCTCCAGCATGTCGGTCAGCGCCGCGGTCGTCTGGGTGTGGCGATCCTTGGCGGTCTGGACCGCCTTCTGCGAGGCGCCGAGATCGGCCGTGATGTCGGAGATCTTCTGGACGCCCTGCTGATTGCCGAGATTCGACTGGACCCGGCTCATCAGCGCCGAGAACCGGCCTTCGCCGTTCACGTCGCTCGACGAGAAGGTCACGGCGGCCATCGCGGCCGTGTTGGCGATCGCCACCCGGAACGCCTGCTCGTTCGCCCGCATGCCGTAGGCGACCGAGATCTCCGAGTCGATGCGCGCGACCGAGGTCGAGCGCGCCGAGGTCGCGCCGGCCTCGCCCGTGTACCAGGCGAGCGTGTCGGTCGTGGTGCCGTTCTTCAGGGCGACGGCGGTGTCGAAGGGCGGGCCATCGACCCGCTGCGGCGGGGTGGCGTCGCCGGCGTTGAAGAACTCGTTGGAGGCCTGCACGGCCGAGGCCGCCATCAGCGACGTCTTGGCGAGCGTGCCGACCGAGGTGTTCAGGAGCGTGTGGAGGTTGGCGAGCGTCTCCGCCTCGGTGACGCCGATGGCGAACTGGTTCTTCTCCTTGGGCGGATCGACGACGTTGCCGACCCGGTTGCCGGCCGTGAAGCCGAGCGAGTCGAGCGTCGCGGAATCGCCGCCCAGCGTGATCTGCTCGCCGGCCGCCGACTTGAACACCAGCTGGCCGCCCTCGTTGGTGACCGACACGCCGCCGTTGCCGGCCGGCAGCGAGTTGAGCGCCGCCATGATCTTGGTCGCCGCGGTCGACGGGCTGTCGCTCGCGTTGAGCCCCGAGATCGTCACGGCGGCGCCGCCGTTCATCAGCGGCGTCTGGATCGTGATGGCGCCCGGCGTCCCGCCCAGGATGTGGCCGGGGGCCGCGAAGCCGCCGGTGCCGACCAGGCTCTTGGGCGTCGACACCGCGGTGAGGACGAGATTTTCCGTCGTCCCATCGGGAAGCGAGAAGCTGAACGTCACCGTGTCGCCGTCGCGCGGCAGCGTGCCGCCGATGTCGACCGACATCGCGGGCGGTGCGCCCGCCGGCTGCGTCGCGGTCGCGCCCGGGATCGTCGTCGCCATCGACAGGAGCTTGAAGCCGAACACGGAGCCGGCGACGTCCTCGCCGATCGAGACGACGTTGGTCGCCTTCGACGACGTCGTCGCGAGGCCGAACTTCGCCGCCGCCACCGTGCCGCCGATCGTGATGTCGCCGGTGCTGCTCGACGCCGTGACGGTGAGGTTGCCGTTGGCGGGATCGACGACCGCGGTGCCGCCCGTGATGGCCGACAGCGCCGTGTTCAGCTCGGCGATGGTCGACACCTGGCCGACACCGGTGCCGAACGTCACCGTGACGGCGCTGGTGCCGATCGCGACCGACAAGGTCTGCCCGGCCGTGACGCCGCCCGCCTGGGTCAGCAGATTGGTCGGCGCAGCGGTGCCGACCGAAAGGCCGAGCTCGGTCAGGAGGCCGGCCGTGCTGCCCGCCCCGATCGTGACGCTGGCGTCGGCGTCGGCGCCGGTGAGAACGAGATGGTTCGCGCCGTCGAGCGACGCCGTGACGCTCGGCGCGGCGGGTGCGGCCGCGGCGATCAGGGCCGTGTTGATGGCGTCGCGGATCGTGGCACCGTCGTCTCCGGCGTTGATCGTGACGCTGACGCCGCCGATGTCGAGCGTGCCACCGGCCGCCGAAGTGAACGGCGCGCTGAGGTCCGCCGTGCCGGTCGTCACCGCGGCGGCGTCCGGCGCCAGCGTCGCCGTGGTGCCGGTCAGGCTCGCGGAGGTCGAGGTGGTCGCCGGGATCACCAGCCGGCCGAGACCGGCGGCACCGAGATCGGCCTGGTTGCGCTCGGTGATGAGCTGGATCAGCCCGGCCCGCGGCCCGACCCCGTTGAGGATGTGGTCGGTGGTCTCCACCGCGGCCTTGTCGGGCGACAGGCCGGAAAAGATGAACTGGTCGCCGAACTGGGTGTTGAGCGCACCCAGCATGCGGTCGAGCTGGCCCTGCGCCGTCACCTGATCCTGGGTGCGGCCGTTCTGCGAGAGCACGTAGGTCGCCTTGGGGATCGAGGTCTTCACGGTCCGCGCCGCTGCGTCGATGTCGGTGAGCGCCATCTGCGACAGCTTCAGCCGCGTCTCGAGCTGCTGGATCGAGCCGTTGTAGGACGACACCGACGAAAGCTTGGTGCGCAGCCCGACGGTCAAGCCACGGTCGAGGCCGATGCCCGCGTAGGTGTTGGAGCGCTTCTGCGTGCCGAGCTGCCGCTGCAGATCGTCGAGCTGACGCCGCATCGAGATGAGGCGCTCGACCTGGAGCAGGCTCTGGCTTCCCAAGCCGGTGATCGCCATGGCAGCCTCACATCATCTGGAGCAGGGTCTTGAGCATCTCGTTGACCACCGAGAAGACCCGCGCATTGGCCCCGTAGGCCGTCTGCAACGTGAGGAGCGTCGTCATCTCCTCGTCGATGTTGACGGCGGCGCCTTCGTTGAGCCGCTGCTGCAGCGCGTCGACGACCATCTTCTGGCCCTCGGCGAGCTTGGCGGCGCCGGCGGCGTTCTCGCCCTGCAGCGCCATCGCCTGGCGCAGGAAGGACGCGATCGTGCCGTTGTAGGGCGCGGCGTCCGAGCCGACGCCCGTGTTGGTCACGTAGGTCTGCCCGGTGTTGACGAGCTTGTCGTAGAGGAACGTCGGACGGGTCTGGTCGCCGGACGGCGTATTGACGTCGAACTGGACGAGCTTGCTCACGTCGGCGAGCAGCGACGGGTTGACCGTGATGCGGGCGGCGTAGCCGACCGACTGCGGATAGGTGCCGGCCACCGCGCCGGAGAAGTAGTCGGGACCGTCCATGAAGAACGGCAGCGCCGCGGTCCCGCCGCTGAGCGAGGTCTGGGTCTTGGTGACCGTGACGGCGACGATGTCGGCCACGCTCGCGGCGCCGTCGTCGAGGACGCGCAGCGTGTTGCCGGCCGGATTTGAGAACTGCACCTGGCCGTTGAAGGCCTTGTTCATCTGGGTGACGGCGCTCGCGAGGCCGCCCGAGAAGTCGATGCCGATCACCTTGTCGTTCGGATCGGCGGTGAGGCTGTCCGACAGCGGCAGCGCACTCGGATTGTCGACCCGCATCAGGGTCGCCGTGTGGGTCCTGCCGGTGAGCGTGTCCATCCAGCTCACCTTCACCGAGTTGCCGGCGAGGAGCCCGGTGAGATCGACGTCGAAGCCTGACTGCGCGCCCGAGGTGGCCGGTGTGCCGGCCGTCGTGACGTCCGAAAGGGTGCGCGACACCGCGGCGGCGAACTCGTCGAGCTGGTTCTGCGCCTGGACCAGGACCTTGTCGCGCATCTCGAGATAGGCGGCGATCTTGCCGGAGCGGATCGAGCGCGACGCGATCAGGTCGATGGTGCCGCCCGACGAGTTGGTCGCGATGATGGTGCCGACCTGTCGCTTGCTCTCGTCGGCGTTCCACTGCGCGCCGGCCGTGATCATGCCCTGGGCGTCGAACGACAGGGTGGAGGCGGAGGCGCCGGCGAGCTGGATGCCGGAGCTCGTGAACACCGCGACGCTGTCGTCGGCGTTGTGCGTGACCTGGATGTCCATCAGCTCGGCGAGCTGATCGAGATAATAGTCGCGCTGGTCCAGCATGGTCGCGCGCGACGCATCGTCCGCGTGCGACGCGGTGAGCTGGTTGTTGACCTGCGCCAGCCCTCTGAGGCAGGTGTTGACGCTCGCGATGCACTCGGCCAGCCCCTGCTCGGCGTTCTGCCGCAGCGACTGGATGTCCTCCGACATGTTGTTGAGCTGCTGCGCCATCGCGACGCCGGTCGACAGCACGTTGGCGCGCGTCGAGTAGTCGGACGGATTGGTGGTGAGCGCCTGGATCGCCTCGGTGAAGTCGTTGTAGACCGACTCGAGCGACGTCGCCGAGTTGGGATCCCCGTAGATGTTCTGCAGCCGGTCGTAGAACTGCGAGCGGAGCGTCGCGTAGGAGCCGCCCGTGCTCTCGGTGCGCAGCTGCTTCTGGATGTACTGGTCGACCAGGCGGTTGACGGAGGCCAGCCGGACGCTGACCAGATCGCCGCCGGCCGCGACCGTGGCGGTCTCGACCGTCTTGCGGGTGTAGCCGGGCGTCTGCGCGTTGGCCACGTTGGCGGAGACGAGCGACAGCCCGCCCTGCGCCGCATTGAGGCCGGCCGCGGCCGTCCGGAGCGCCTGGGTGAGACTCATTTAGGTGCCCTCCGCCGTCGCGCGCTCGCTCAGCGCAACATGTTCAGCAGATCCTGGATCATCTGGTTGCTGGTCGTGATCACCCGCGTGTTGGCCGAATAGGCCTGCTGGGTGACGATCAGCTTGGTGAACTCGTCGGCGATGTCGGTGTTGGCGCCCTCGAGCGACGAGCCGACGATCTTGCCCGCCGCTCCGTAGACCGCGGTTCCCGACTCGTCGGTCGCCTCGAAGGCGCCGCCGTCGATCTTCTTGAGGTAGTTGGCGCCGGCGAACTTGGCGAGCGTCACCTCGGCGAGGTCGATGGTGCGGCCGTTCGAGTAGGAGCCGACCACGCGGCCCTTCTCGCTGACCGAGATGGTCTGCAGCGCGCCGGCCGCGTAGCCGTTCTGGGTCAAGAGGTTGACCTGGACGTTGCCGTTCGGGTCGGAGAACTCGGTGATTCCGCCGGCACCGAACTTCAGCGAGATGGTGCCGAGCGCCGCGCCGTCGACCGTCACGTCGGAGAGCGTGAGGTTCGCCACCACCGGGTTCATCTGCCCGTCGGACCCGAACGTGAAGTTGGTGCCGACATTCTTCCAGGCGGTCTCGCTTCCGGTGGCCGTGGAGTTGACCTGATAGAACAGGTTCCAGGTGTCGACGTGGCCGGAGCCCAGCGTGGTGGAGTCGATCTTGGCCCAGCGGAGCTGGATGTTGGCCTGCGACCCGGACACGTCGTAGGCCGTGATGGCGCCGCCGCCGATCGACTGCGACACGAAGGTGGTGACGTCGTCGCCGACCACGGTCTGGTTCGACGGCAGCGCCGACTTGGTGCGCAGGCCGAACATGGTCGGGTTGGCGTCGCCGCCGATCGTGATCTCGTCGGTCAGGCTCGCCGCCGTGATGGTGAGATTGCCGTTGAGCGAGTTCACCGAGGCGGAGCCGCCGGTCAGGGTCGCGATCTGGGTGGCGAGATCGGCCATGGTCTGGATGTTGGGCAGGCCGCCGGTGCCGAACGTGAGGGTGAGGGTCGGGTTCGATCCGATCGTGATGGTCAGGGTCTGGCCGGACGCCGCCGCCGACTGGGTCAGCAGGTTGGTCGGATTGGTGGTGCCGACCGACAGGCCGATCTCGGTCATCAGCGCGGCGTTGCTGCCGCCGATGGCGATCGCGGTGCGGGCGTCCGCGCTCTGCAGCACGAGCTTGCCGGAGGCGTCGAGCGAGGCCGTCACGGCGGGGTTCGCGGCCGTGTTGATGGCCGCCATGACGTTGGCCGGCGTCATGCCGGCGGTCAGGGTCACGGTGTTGCCGTTCACCGTGATGGTGCCGGCATTCACCAGCGTACCGGGCAGCACCGCCGCGCCGGTGAGCAGCGCGTTGGCGTCGGGGCTCAGCGTCGCGCCCGTGCCGGTGATCTTGGCGGGCTGCGGCGACACCGCCAGCGGATTGGCGATGAAGTCGGTCGCCTTCAGCAGCTCGGAGCCGACCGTCTTGGTGTCGTGCGACGGCGTGAACGGATAGCGCGGCAGGTTCGCCCGGTAGGAGACCTCGGTGGTCGCCTGGGCGGGGAGGAAGTCGTTCTTGAACTTCAGCAGGCTCGGCACGCTGGCCGTGAGGTTCCCGGTGGTGGAGTCGACCGGGATGCCCATCAGGTAGTAGCCAGCGCCGTTGACCAGGTAGCCGTCCTTGTTGGGCTGGAAGTCGCCGCGGCGGGTGTACTGGTTGACGCCCGAGAAGATCGGGTTGTTGTCGACCACGTTGGTCGGCTTCATCACGACGAAGTAGCCGTCGCCGTTGATCGCCATGAAGGTGCCGATCGAGCTGGTCTGGATGTCGCCCTGCACCGTGTTGGTGCCGCGCGACGACGCCTGCACGCTGCCGGCGACCTGCTTGGACGGCTGATTGTCCTGGATGAGATCGGTGAAGCTCGTGTCGGTGCGCTTGTAGGCGGTGGTCTGCGCGTTCGCGATGTTGCCGGAGATGTTCTGCAGGGCGAAGGACTGCGCCTGCATGCCCGTCACGGAGGTGGTCAGCGCGCCAAAGATACCCATCGGTCGTCTCCACTCGGCCGAGCGGTACGCGAACTCCCTGCGCGCCCGCACCCTGTCGGTTGTTCAGCAAGCGCTGTGCCGACAGGCTGCAGTTCGTTTTTTCAAAGGGTTAGACTCGTCCGGGCGGCGCGTCGCGGGGCCGCGCCCCGGCAAGAACGGCCGCCGGCCGGCAGATATTTCCGTCCAACGGAGATCGCGGCTGCGCGATCCTGCCGGGTCGCACATCCGTGGGCGGGCGGAGGCCTGTCTCCGGCCGCATGTCCATCAAACGGCCGCCGCGGCCGAACCAGGCGCGAATTTTTTCCGAGGCGCCGAACTTTTTTTGCCCGCTCCGGGCGGCCGCGGACGACGCCCCCGAGCACCGGCCGGCTCCCGCCTCGCTTGCCCCGTCCCGGTCGCGGCCCTACTGTCGCGAGAACCCGGACATCGAGGATCCGACATGCGCTTCGACGGCACCAGTGCCTATGTCGCCACCGACGACCTCAAGGTCGCCGTCAACGCCGCCATCGCGCTCGAGCGCCCGCTCCTCGTGAAGGGCGAGCCCGGCACCGGCAAGACCGTGCTGGCCGTCGAGATCGCCAAGGCGGTCGGCGCGCCGCTGATCGAGTGGCACGTCAAGTCGACCACCAAGGCCCTGCAGGGCCTCTACGAGTACGACGCCGTGTCGCGCCTGCGCGACAGCCAGCTCGGCGACGAGCGGGTCAAGGACATCCGCAACTACATCAAGCGCGGCAAGCTGTGGGAGGCGTTCGTCGCCGACGAGCGCCCGGTGCTCCTGATCGACGAGATCGACAAGGCCGACATCGAGTTCCCGAACGACCTCCTGCAGGAGCTCGACCGGATGGAGTTCTATGTCTACGAGACCGGCGAGACGGTGCGGGCGCGGCGCCGGCCGATCGTGGTCATCACCTCGAACAACGAGAAGGAGCTGCCGGACGCCTTCCTGCGCCGCTGCTTCTTCCACTACATCCGCTTCCCCGACCAGGACACGATGCGGGCGATCGTCGAGGTGCACTTCCCCGGCATCAAGCAGCGCCTGGTCGCCGAGGCGCTGAGGCTCTTCTACGAGATCCGCGACGTGCCGGGCATGAAGAAGAAGCCGTCGACCTCGGAGCTCCTGGACTGGCTCAAGCTCCTGATGGTCGAGGACATCGGCCCGGAGATGCTGCGCGAGCGCGACCCCAAGAAGCTGATCCCGCCGCTGCACGGAGCGCTGATCAAGAACGAGCAGGACGTTCACCTGTTCGAGCGCCTCGCCTTCATGGCGCGGCGCGAGGGGCGCTGAGGACGGGCGACGCGCCGCGGCGGGCGGCAGCCGCGCGCGAGCCCGGTTACGTCTCGCCCGGCCACCCGCTCGTCCGGCCACCCGCTCGCCCAGCCCCCTGCTCGCCCGGCATCTGCCGCCTCAAGCGATCCGCTCGATCGTCAGCGCCACGGCCCCGTGATTGTCGGCGTACATCTGCCAGGCGTCGTTGGCGAAGCAATAGAGATAACCGCCCTCGCCGTCCTCGATCACTTGCGTGCAACCGGCCATCCGCCCTCCGACCGGCCGTGAAGCCGAGGCGGAGAGGCTGGAGGTCACGACCCATGATTGCAATTACCGGCGCGAGCACGACGATTAACTCTACGTGAGGGCGCAAGCCGACTAGCGTCGCCGGACCAACCAGCCGTAGCGCGGGACCTCGGCCAGGAAGCGCCGGTAAGGCGCGCCGAATTTTCGCGCGAGGTAGCGCTCCTCGCGCAGCACCACGCCGTAATGAAGGACGAGCCCGGCCGGCGCGATCAGGACCAGGAGCCAGACCGAGTCGAAGCCGACCGCGAGGCCGAGCAGCAGCAGCCCGAGCCCGACATACATGGGGTTGCGCATGTGGTGGTAGATGCCGTCGGTCACCAGCGCGGTGGCGGGCCGCCAGGGCAGCGCGTCGGTGCCGGCCTGGTAGAAGCGGCGCTCGCCGGCGACCGCCAGGGCGCCGCCCGCGAGGGCGAGCACGGCGGCCACGGCCAGCCTCCCGCCGAACCCGAGGAGGCCGGTGCCGCTCGGCCAGACCTGCTCGAGGCCCGCGGCGAGCGCCAGCGTGACGGCGGCGATCACGGGCGGCGGGGCGATCACGCCAGCCTTGTCGGGCCGGGTGTCATCCGCCTCGTGGTCGCCTCCCGGGGTCGCGTCAGGCCCCTCCGCCATCGCCCTCTCCTCGCGCCGGCCGGCGGCTCCCCGGCCGTCCGGACATGCTCTACACTGGCCCGTCCCCCTCGCGCGGGCCGGGATCGATCCGGCGCCCAGAATAGACCCGATGCCGCCAGCGCAAAGCCCCTCGCCCGCCCCTTCCACGTCCGCCGGCCCGGAGGACCACGCCGCCGCGCCGCCGCGCTCCGGCGAGCTGTTCGGCCACCCGCGCGGTCTCGCCGTGCTGTTCGGCACCGAGATGTGGGAGCGCTTCTCCTATTACGGGATGCGCGCCCTCCTGGTGCTCTACATGGTGAAGTACCTGTCGGAGCCGGGGCGGGCCGAGCAGGTGCTCGGCTGGACGGCGCTGCGCGGCGCGCTGGAGGTTCTGGTCGGGCCGCTCGGCGTCCAGGCCTTCGCGTCCTGGGTCTACGGCTTCTACACCGGGCTCGTGTATCTGACGCCGCTGCTCGGCGGGCTCCTGGCCGACCGCCTGCTCGGCCAGCGCCGCACCGTCGTGCTCGGCGCCGCCCTGATGGCGGTCGGCCACTTCATGATGGCGTTCGAGACGCTGCTGTTCCCGGCGCTGCTGACGCTGATCCTCGGCAACGGCGCCTTCAAGCCGAACATCGTGACCCAGGTCGGCGGCCTCTACGACGAGGGCGACCCGCGCCGCGACCGCGCCTACTCGATCTTCTATGTCGGCATCAATGTCGGGGCCTTCCTGGCGCCCTTGGTGTGCGGGACGCTCGGCGAGACGGCCGGCTGGCACTGGGGCTTCGGCGCCGCCGGCGTCGGGATGCTGCTCGGGCTCGGCTT
>NZ_JBEOMB010000012.1:0-67895 GCF_046000175.1 Rhodoplanes sp. SY1 | reverse complement strand
GCGGCCGCTTCGTGTTCCAGCCGCAGGATAAGTCGATCATCCTGTCGATCGGCGAGCGGCGGAACATCTCGCGCGCCCAGAAGCGCGACGACGAAGCCGGCGCCTTCATCCGTGTGATGGACGACGGTGCGGTTCCGAATGACAACCCGTTCGTCGGGCAGCAGGATGCTGCACCGACCCTCTACGCACTCGGCAACCGCAACAGCCACGGCCTCGCCTTTCACCCCGAGACCGGCCAGCTCTGGGCGAACGACCACGGGCCGAAGGGCGGCGACGAGATCAACCGAATCGAGGCCGGCAAGAACTACGGCTGGCCGTTCCAGACCGCCGGGGTGGACTACTCCGGCGCGCCGATAGGAAAAGGCGCACGCGGCGTCGAGGGCATGGCGGATCCGGTGCATGTGTTCGAGCGGACGGTCGCGCCGTCCGGGCTCGCCTTCTACACGGGCGACATGTTCCCGGAGTGGCGCGGCCACATGCTGCATGGCGGGCTCGCGGCGCGCGCCCTCGTGCGCACCGCGCTCGACGGCGACACGGTGAGCGAGGAGGAGTGGATGCTGCGCGACCTCGACCGTCGCATCCGCGACGTTCAGGTCGATCGCGACGGCGCAATCTGGGTCGTCACCGAGCACGAGGACGGCGAGGTTCTGCGGATCACCCGTGCCGGCACGGCAACCAGGTCAGGCTCGGCGGATCGGCCCCGCTGACCTGTGCGTTCGTACCGAGCGCGCGCGATCTGTCGCGCGGCGGCCGGCCGACCGTGGCGATTTGACGCCATGCGCGGCGAGGACGGTCCGGCTGCCCGGACGTTTACCGCCGTACCGCCCCGAGGAGCCGCCGTGCATCGTTCGTCAGTGCAATGTCCATTAGTGCGATGTTCGGCGCCGCCTGTCGCGGAGCCGCCTGTGGTCGGACGTGCAACGTGACGACGTGGCTCGTGCCGTGGCTGAAGGTGCTCCACATCGTCGCACTGATCGTCTGGTGCGGCGGGCTGCTGGTGCTTCCGGGGCTGCTACGGCAACGGAACCAGCTCGGCGAGGGCAAGGCCCTGCAGGATCTGCAGCGGTTCACGCGGCGCCTCTACATCCGTGTGGCGTCGCCGGCCGCCTTCGTCGCCGTGGTGGCGGGCACCGCGCTGATCTTTCTGCGCGAGGTGTTCACCATCTGGATGATGGCCAAGCTGGTCGCGGTCGGCGTGCTGGTCGCGCTGCACATGCGCGACGGCTACGTCATCCTCGCCGTGTTCCATCCCGATGGGCGCTATGCCGCCTGGCGCGGCGTGCTCGCCACCTCGGCCACCCTCACGACGATCGCGGCCATCCTCGTCCTGGTCCTCGGGAAGCCGCTTCTCGGGCTCGACATGCTGCCGGCCTGGATGCACGAGCCCGGTGGATTGAGAGCCGTCGTCGAGACCGCCCTGCCCGGCCGCGTTCAGTCGTCGCTGGACACCATGAGGCCGATGCCGTGATCGAACACGAGCTTTCCGCCGTGCCAGCCGGCGAGCCCGACGAACACCAGGCCGAGCAGCGAGACCAGAAGACCGAGCGGCAGCACGACGTCCGGATCGTGCAGGCGCAGACCCCAGTTGGCGCCGACGATCGAGATCAGTGTGACGGCGGCGATCGCGTGGATCCAGCTCGCCACGCGCTTGCGAATGCCTTTGACGAGCAGGAGCTCGGCCGTCCCGGCGAGGCTCGCGAGGATGCCGAGCCAGAACGCGAAGCCGCTCGCATACAGGCCGGCCCGAACCCAGAACGGATCGGCCGTCCACCAGTAGAAGAGATCGCAGCCGAGCGTCGAGACCACGAGCGCGATCGGGAACGTCACCAGCATCGCATGGATCGGATGACCGGCGACCGCGACCAGCGAGCTGGTGGCGTGCCGCGTGACGTCCTCGATGACCGGATTGCTCATGGCGGGCCTCGCTGCTCGATCCCGGGCTCAATGCGCCGAGGCGACCTCCGGTTCGCGCGATGCTGCGCGCTCGCGTTTCTCGGCGTGTCGCTCGCCGGCTGCGCCGGGCCGCTGTCGAGCATCGATCCGGCCGGCCGCTCCGCCACCCTCATCGCCGACCTGTGGTGGGTGATGATGACGGGGGCGGCCGTGCTGTTCGTCGCCACCATGGCGGTCGTTCTCGTCAGCGTCGCGCGGCCCGGCATCGGCGCGGCCGTGCCGTGGGCGGTCTGGCTGGTCGGCGGCGGGCTGGTGCTCCCCGCCGCCGTGCTCACGCCGCTGCTCGTCTATGCCCTGTGGGCCGGCGAGCAGCTCCTCGCCGGTCCGGGCGCCGCGACCGTCGTGCGCATCGATGTCACGGCACGCCAGTGGCAGTGGGACGTGGCGTATCCGGGCGTCGAGGGCGAGCCGATCGCGACGACCGGAGTGGTTCACGTCCCGGTCGATCGACCGGTCGACGTGCATGTCACGAGCGCCGACGTGATCCACAGCTTCTGGGTGCCGCGGCTCGCCGGCAAGATCGACGCCATTCCGGGACACGTGAACGTGGTCCGGCTGACGGCGCCGGCAGCGGGGACGTACCGGGGGCAATGCGCCGAGTTCTGCGGCATCGGTCATGCCCACATGCCGTTCGTCGTCCAGGCGCATCCGCCGGAGTCCTATGCCGACGCGCTCCGGCGCGCTGTCCGCCCGACGCCAACGGGCACGGCACCTCGATGACGCCGGCGGAAGATCGGGTCGGAGACTCACATTGAGCGACACGGTGATCACGACGCCCGGCAAAGTAGACGAGCAGCCTCACATGGCGCGACCCGTCGGCCTGCACAAGCGGCTCGACGCCGTGTGGGGAACGCCACCGGGGCTCCGCCGACTCTCCGCCGTCAACCACAACATCGTGGCGCGCCGCTTCATCGTCACGGCCTTCGTGTTCTTCGCGATCGGCGGCCTGCTCGCCATGCTGATCCGGGCCCAGATCGCGACGCCGCGCAGCGCCTTCGTCGGACCCGAGGTGTACAATCAGATCTTCACGATGCACGGCACCGTGATGATGTTCCTGTTCGCCATCCCGATGTTCGAGGGGCTCGCCTTCTATCTGCTGCCCAAGATGCTCGGCGCCCGCGACATGGCGTTCCCGCGCATGGGCGCCTACGGCTACTGGTGCTACCTGTTCGGCGGATCGATCCTGCTGGTCGGCCTCGTGCTCGGCCTCGCGCCCGACAGCGGCTGGTTCATGTACACGCCGCTTTCCTCGAAGCCCTACTCGCCCGGCATCAACTCCGACATTTGGCTGATCGGCATTACGTTCGTCGAAATCTCCGCGCTCTCGGCCGCGATCGAGATCATCGCGACCGTGCTGAAGTTGCGCGCCCCCGGCATGTCGCTCGACAAGATGCCGCTGTTCGCCTGGTATCTTCTGGTCACCGCCTTCATGATGCTGTTCGGCTTCCCGCCCCTGATCCTCGGCTCGATCCTGCTCGAGACCGAACGGGCCTTCGGGCTGCCGTTCTTCGACCCGACGCGCGGCGGCGATCCTCTGCTCTGGCAGCACCTGTTCTGGCTGTTCGGCCACCCGGAGGTCTACATCATCTTCATCCCGGCGGCCGGGATGGTCACGACCATCCTGCCGGTGTTCGCCGGCCGCGAGATCGTCGGCTACAGCTGGATCGTGATCAGCCTGGTGGCGCTCGCCTTCTTGAGCTTCGGGCTGTGGGTGCACCACATGTTCACGGTGGGCATCCCGCATCTCGCGCTGTCGTTCTTCTCGGCCGCGAGCGTGCTGGTCTCGGTGCCGACCATCGTCCAGATCTTCGCCTGGATCGCCACGCTCACCTCGGGACGACCGCGCCTGGGGCTGCCGATGCTGTTCCTGCTCGGCTTCTTCTTCGTCTTCATGGCCGGCGGGCTGACCGGGATCATGCTGGCGATCGTGCCGTTCAACTGGCAGGCCCACGACACCCATTTCGTCGTCGCCCACATGCATTACGTGCTGGTCGGCGGCTTCGTCTCCCCCATCCTGGCGGCCGCCTATTATACCAACGGCCCTCATGTTTGACCGATGTGAGCCCATGCTCTCATTCCGATGGACGTGATGGTCTCGGGCTGGTCGACGAGGCGTCGCCAGGCGTCGCAGGCGGCGTCGATGATGTCGTCGTAGGTGTCGAAGACGCGGTTGGAGAGCCAGTTGCCGCGCAGGAACTGCCAGACGTTCTCGACCGGGTTGAGCTCCGGCGAGCGCGACGGCAGGAACAGCAAGGTCATGTTCTTCGGCACTTTCAGCGCGGGCGTGGTGTGCCAGCCGGCGCGGTCGAGCAACAGGACGGCGTGGGCTCCCTTGGCGACGGTGCGGGCGATTTCGTCAAGGTGGACCTGCATGGCCTCGGTGTCGGCGGCCGGCATGGCGACGGCGGCACCGGTGCCGCGCGCCGGGCAGATGGCCCCGAACAGCCAGGCATTCTCGTAGCGCTGGTCGGCGGGTTGGCGCGGCCGGGTTCCGCGCCGCGCCCACATGCGTGCGATGCCGTTCTTCTGGCCGATGCGCGCCTCGTCCTGGAACCAGATCTCGACCGGCTTCTGGTCGGCGACGTCGGCGAGATGAGCGTTCAGCGTCGCCGCGAAGTTTTTTTGAACGCCGTGATGGTTCCGACATCCTGCCCCGGATGACGCGGCCGCGCGCTGATGTGGGAGAAGCCGAGCGCGTCGAGGATCTTGCCGATCGTTCGCTCGTGATACTCGACTCCGAAGCGTTCGGCGATCAGGCGCTTCAGATCGACCCGCCGCCAGCGCACCACGCCGTGCACGGCCGGGTCCGGACCAGTCTCGACGATCTGTTCCAGTTCGGCGAGCTGCGCCGCGGTCAGCCGCGAGCTCGGACCTTGCGACGGGATGTCCAGAAGCCCGTCCGGACCGTGGGCGTTGAACCGATGCACCCAGTCGCGCAGCGTCTGCCGGTCCATTCCCCCGACCCTGGCCGCCTCGGTCCGGTTCATGCCGTCCCGGACCGCCGCCAGCGACAACAGCCGCCGGCTCTGGTTGGCGTTCTTCGACGCTGCCGCCAGACGCCGCAGATCGGCCGCCGAGAAATCCGTCCGCAGAGCAACCGCTGTCGCCATGGCGCGAATCCTCCCGCGCCAACCGAATCACATCCGCCCGTTCCCCGGAATCCCCAGCGAGTCAGTCACAGAGGCCTTTGGTATTACTGGCTGCCGAGCTTCACGGGCCGGGCGGCGCGGCACGGCTTCGGCGTCACGGTGTTCTGGCTGATCTTCGGCGGCTTCAACCTCACCTTCCTCGGCATGCACTGGACCGGTCTCATGGGCATGCCGCGCCGCATCTACACCTATCCGGACGGCATGGGATGGGAGTGGCTCAACCTCGTCTCCTCGATCGGCGGGTTCGTGATGGCGATCGGCTTCGCGCTGTTCACTGTCGACGTGCTGATGCAGGCGCGCTACGGCCCGCGCACCGTGCGAAATCCCTGGCGGGCCGGCACGCTCGACTGGGCCGTGCCGCTGCCGCCACCGAGCTACAACTTCGCCGCCCTCCCGCATGTCGGCTCGCGCACGCCACTCGCGAGCGAGCCGGACCTCGCACGGCGCTGCGCGGCCGGCGACGGCTATCTCGGCTTCGTGCGAGAGGGCCGCCTGGAGACGCTCGCCGTGGACGTCGTCTCGGGTCGGCTCGAGCAGATCGTCGTCCTGCCGAACCGGACCTTTCTGCCGCTGATCAGCGCGATCCTCACCGGCGGTTTCTTCATCGGCGTGCTGCTTCAGACCTATGCGGTCGCGCTGGTCGCGGCGGCGGCGACGGTCGGCTCGTTCCTGCTGTGGACCCGAGGCTCCGGCAGCGCGACCGACCGCGGCCCGCTGCCGGCCGGGCGCGGCGCCGTGGCGCGTCCTCACACCGAGGCGGCGAGCCCGCCGGCGCTGTGGGCCATGGCGCTCGCGCTGGCGGCCGACGCAACCGCCTTCGCGTCGCTCGGGTTCGGGATTCTGTTTCTGTGGGTGGTGGCGCCGAACTGGCCGCCGCCCGCCTGGCTCGTGCCGGACCTCGCGAGTGGCCTCGCCGTGCTGGCCGGGCTCATGATCGCGACGGCGGCGGGCGCCGTCGCGGCGCGTCCGGCGATCGCGGTGGCGCCGCGGCCGCGCGAGGCCGCGCTCCTCGTCGCCGCGCTGGGGCACGCCCTCGCGCTCGCCGGCTTTGGTGCGATCATCGCCGCCGTGCCGGCCCCGACCGCGCACGCCTATGCGGCGAGCACCCTGGTGGTGCTGGTCTATGCGGCCCTGCACGCGGCGATCGGCATCGTTCTCGCGCTCTACGGGCTGTGGCGGAGCCGCGCCGGCTACGTCTCCGCCGTGCGCCGGCTCGATCTGCGCATCGGCGGCCTGTGGCACGCCGCGACGGCCGCGATCGGCCTCGCCACGCTGGGGCTGGCCTTCGGCCTGCCGTGGATCCCGCGATGACTCCGCAGACGAGACCGGAGACGACGACCCGGACCGACAGGGCCGTGACGCTCCTGCTCCTGGTCGCCGGCTTCGTGATCTGGAGCTCGGCCTTCGTTCTGCTCTACGCCCTGCAGTCGATCGGCTGCGCAGCGGGATGGGAGCGCCCGACCGTGGCCGGAACGAGCCTCTTGCGCGCGCTCCTCGTGCTGCTGTGGACCGCGCATGTCGGCGCGCTCGTCGCGCTATTGATCTACACGTGGCGTCGGCGGCCGGGTGGAGCCGAAGTCGCGCGCTTTGCCCACCGCGTCGCGATCGGCACGAGCATGGTGGCGCTGGTCGCGACCCTGTGGACCGGAGCCCCGATCGTCGCGGCGTCCATGTGCGATCCTTCCAGCGCAAACACCGGAGATCGGACCGGCGCGCGACTTGGCCACCGAGCAGCCAGCTGACACAGTGCACCAGCCGTGGCGCTGGGTGATCTCGCCGCGCGATATGATCCGCCCGGCGCAGCGGTCCTGCACACCGCGGATGTGAGCACCGGCATCTTTCGACAGCCGACGCCTGTTGGAACGTGCCGGCGACGGTGGTGGTTACGTCTCGGCACGGTCCCCGCTCGGCTTCGTCGCCGTCGGCGGAGCAAACGTTCGACGCCGACGATCGGGTTGCGCGAGGTGACGCCTTCGAACGAGGTGACGTGATGCGGCCCATTCGGGTGATCCTCGCGGTGACGGCGGCCGGGATGGCCGGTGTCGCGTTAGGCCTGTTGATCGGCCCCTCCGCGGGGCCGGTCGATCGCCTCCTCGCGCTCTGTTTGTCCGGCGCGACCGCCCTGACGCCGGCCACAGTCTCGTCCGCCTGGAGCCTAGCGCCGGCGACGCTGCTGCCGGTGCTGCTTCTGCCGGCCCTCTATCTCCCCGCCGTTCTCGCCCGGCGTCGCGACGGCGTCGCGCCGCCCGCGCAGCGGGTCGTGCTGTTCGGCGCCGGATGGCTCCTGCTAGGCGTCGCCCTTGTGTCGCCGCTGTGCCGGCTCGCCGCCCATCTCGCCTGGGCCCACATGGTCCAGCATGTGATCCTGGTCGCGCTGGCCCCGCCCCTCCTTCTGCTCGGAGCGGGGGGCGTGTGGGCGGCCCCAGGGGACGCTCGCGCACGCGAGGGCGGAGCCGCATCGTGGCTCGGGCGGCCGGCCGTCGCCGGACTCGCCTACGGGGCCGCCATCTGGCTCTGGCATGTGCCGCAGCTCTATGAGGCGGCGCTGCGCGACGGCGCGCTGCATCTCGTGATGCTCGCCTCGCTCGTCGGCGTCTCACTGGTGTTCTGGCGGACCCTCCTGGGCGCGGCGCATAGCGGCGCCGGGGCGGCGCTCGCCGCTGCGCCGGTGCTGCTGGCGACCCTGATGCACACCGGCCTGCTGGGGGCGCTGCTCACCTTCTCGCCCGGCCTGTGGTTCCCGCTGATGGCGCCCGGGGCGCTCGCCTTCGGCCTGTCGCCGCTCGCCGACCAGCAGCTCGCCGGGCTGATCATGTGGATGCCGATGGGACTCGTCTACATGATGGCGGCGCTCGCCATCGTGGCGCGCGGGCTCGCCGCATCGCCCTTGTCCGAGGTAGCTACCAGCCGCGCGCGGATGTCGCAGTCGCCGCCGGAATAGACACGCCGGCAGCCTCGTATACGGGGCATGAACGAGGATCCCGGGACCGGCAGCGACGATGATGTGGTGGCGCACCTGGCGCCGCTGCGGCGCTATGCGCGCGCCCTGACCCGCGACGACGCGCGCGCTGACGATCTCGTCCACGACACCTTGATCCGTGCCTACGAGCGGCTCGCGAGCTTCCGACCCGGCGGCAATCTTCGCGGCTGGCTGCTGTCGATTCTGCACAACATCGTCATCGACGACCACCGGCGCTGGCAGGCGGAGCGTGACCGCGCGGCGGAGCTCTCGCGCCTGGTCGAGACGACGGTCCCGGCCGGCCAGGAGAGCCGGCTACATCTCCGCCAGATCTCCCGCGCCTTCCTGACGCTGCCCGACGAGCAGCGCGCGGCTCTCCACCTTGTCGCCGTCGAAGAGCTGACCTACCAGGACGCCGCCGCCACGCTCGGCATCCCGGTCGGCACCCTGATGTCGCGCCTGAGCCGGGCCCGCGCGGCCCTGCGTAGTCTCAATGGAAACCGGGCGGCCGCGGCGCCGCCGGAGCCGACCACAGCTCCCGCGGCCGCAGCTCGCCCCCCTGTACCGGCCGCCCGCGCCGCCGGCCGCCCGGCCCTGCGTCTCGTGAGAGGCAACGATGACTGATCCGACCTGTAGCCCGACCTCCGATCCGATCGCGGACCCGATCAGCGAAGCCGATCTCGACGGCTTCGTCGACGATCAGCTCGGCCCCGCTCGCCGGGTGGAGGTCGAGGATCACCTCGCCCGTCATCCGGAGGCCGCCGCCCGGGTGATGGCCGACCTGCGGACCCGCGACGCGCTCCGGCTGGCGTTCGGGCCCGCACCGCCGGCCTCGGGCCGCCTGCAGGAGGCGGCCCGCCGGCTCGACCGCGCCATGGCCTGGCGCCGCATCGACCGGCGGCTGCGGCGCGTCGCGGCGGTGGCGCTGCTGGTCTGCGCCGGTTGGATCGCCCACGCGCAGAGCGACCGCTGGGAGAGCGAGGGACCGCCCGGCGCACCGGACTTTGTCGAGGACGCCCGGCATGCCCACGAGACGGCGCTGGTCCGCGCCCGCATGGCGTCGCAGCGCCAGGGCGCCGCCTTCAACCCAGCCGAAATCCTCGCCTTCACCGGGATCGCCCTGCCGCCGCTGCCGCCCGAGTGGCGCGTGATGGACGCGCAGGTCTTTCCCTCCCGGCTGGGCCACAGCGTCGAGGTGGTGCTCGACGCCGACACGCTGGGTCGCGTCTCCATGTTCGCCGCGCGATCGCCGGCGCCCGACACGGTCGCACCCACGGCCGTGCGGTCGACCCGGGAAACCACCGTCTACTGGCAGTCCGGCGAGCGCATCTATGCGCTCACCGGCGACGTGCCGGACCGGGCACTCGCGCAGGCCGCGACCCGGCTCGGCGCCGGCCGCTGATCGCCGACTCTCATGACGAGGCGCGAGACCGCGACGCCGGCTCGACCTCTCGCAGACCGGATCGCCCCAATGGACCGATCGCTCCGCTCTTGGTTGATCTCGCCCAGGCCCGTTCCCGGGACCGGCCGTCCCCCGCGCGACACGCGGGTCGACGTCGTGCGCGGGCTCGCGCTCCTGTTCATCTTCGTGAACCACATCCACAACAATCCGCTGAGCGTCGCGACGCCGGCGCATCTCTGGTTCAGCGACGCCGCCGACGTCTTCGTGCTGCTCGCCGGCTTCGCCGTCGCGGTCGCGTATGGACCGCTGATCGACAGCCGCGGCGTGCCGGCCGGTGCCGCCCGGATCGGCGCCAGGATGGCGGAGCTGTACGCCGCCCATCTGATGACGCTGTTATTCGTGGCCGCCGTGGTGGCATGGTCCGCAGCCCGGCTGGAGCGCCCCGACCAGCTCACGATGCTGGGCCTGCTTCCGCTGTTCACGGCGACCGAGGACACCATCCTGCGCGCCCTCGCCCTGACCTTCCAGCCGAGCTATGTCGACATCCTGCCGCTCTATGTGGTGCTGCTCGGTCTGGCGCCGGTGATCCTGTGGCTCGCCCGCACGGCTCCGATCGTGGCGCTCGCCGCATCGGCGGCGCTCTGGCTGCTCGTGCAGGCGACCGACATGAACCTGCCGAACGGCGCCGAAGGACAGGGCTGGTTCTTCAACCCGTTCGCCTGGCAGCTCCTGTTCACGATCGGGATCGTCGCCGGGCTCGCCGCCCTCGACGGGATCGCGCTGCCGCGCTCGTCGCGGCTCCTCCGGCTCGCCCTCGTTGTCGTGATCGGCAGCGTCTTGCTGAAGGGCCTGTCGGGCCAGATCGCGTTCATGCAGTGGGCCGCGGTGCTGCCGTCCGAGCTGGCCCCGCAGCCCAGCAAGACGCAACTGTCGCTGTGGCGCGTCGCCAACGTCCTCGCCCTCGCCTATCTGATCGCCGTGCTCGTCCCGGCGAGCGCCCGCTGGCTGTCGGCGGCGCCGGCCGCCGTGGTCGCCGTGCTGGGGCGGCGGTCGCTGCCGGTGTTCGCGCTCGGAACCGTGCTGTCGGTCGCCGGCACGATCGCGCTGACCGAGGCCGCGTGGAGCATGCCGGCCGTCATCGCGGTGAATGTCGGCGGCATCCTCGTGCTGATCGGAACCGCGCTGGCGCTCGACTGGGCCGACCGCGCCGCCAAGATGGCTAATCGGCCCGCCGCGCCGGTGCGCGCCGACGCAGACGCGCGACCGGGAGGGCGAGCAGGCGCTCGAACGAGCGAGCTCGCCAGGGCCGTGCCGATCGGCCGCCGCAGCTGAGCGAGCGGGCGCGGGTCGTCTCTCGAGGGCGTCGTCTCGCATGGGCCGAGCCGTCCCGCGTCATCGCCCGCCCCGCGTCATCACGCCCCACCCGGAAGACGCCGGAATTGCGACGCATGCCCGCGTCGCCATGATCAGGAGGACCGTTCGGCAGACCCGCGGAGACATCGATGACCATCGATCCCACCGAGGCCCCGTTCGATCCCGGTGCCGCCACCCGCAAGCAATGCGCGCTCGGTGCGGATCCCGACCAAGTCGTCCCCTGGCACGCCGCGCCGGCCGCCGAGGTTCTGGACCGCCTCGCGGTCACGGCGGAGGGATTGACGGGAGCCGAGGCCGCCGCGCGGCGCGCGGTCCACGGCTTCAATCGCCTGCCGACGGCAGCGCCGCGCAGCCCGCTGCTGCGCTTCCTCGCCCAGTTCGACAATCTGCTGATCTACGTGCTGCTCGCCGCGGCCGTGGTCACGGCTCTGCTCGGTCACCCGGTCGACACGGCCGTCATCCTGCTGGTCGTCGTCGCCAATGCGGCGATCGGCTTCGTCCAGGAGGGCAAGGCCGAGAAGGCGCTCGACGCCATCCGCGGCATGATCACGCCGCACGCTTCGGTGCTGCGCGACGGCCACCGCGTCACTCTCGCCGCCGAGGAGATCGTTCCCGGCGACGTCGTGCTGATCGAGGCCGGCGACCGGGTGCCGGCCGACCTGCGGCTGATCCGCGCCCGCAACCTGAAGGTCGACGAGGCGATCCTCACCGGCGAGTCGGTCGCGGTCGACAAGGACGTGCGGCCGGTGGCGGTCGAGGCCACCCTCGGCGACCGCGGCTCGATGGCGTTCTCCGGGACGCTCGTCGTGGCCGGCCAGGGCCGCGGCGTCGTGGTGGCGACCGCGCTCGCCACCGAGCTCGGCCGGATCAGCACGCTGCTCGGCAGCGTCGAGACGCTGACGACGCCGCTGCTGCGGCAGATGAACCAGTTCGCCCGCCAGCTCACGGTCGTGATCCTCGGCGTCGGCGTCGTGGTGTTCGGCATCGCCGTGCTGCTGCGCGGCTACGCTTGGCCGGAGGCCTTCATGGCGATGGTCGGGCTCGCCGTCTCGGCCATCCCGGAGGGGCTGCCGGCCGTGATGACCATCACGCTCGCCATCGGGGTGCAGCGCATGGCGGCCCGCCACGCCATCGTGCGCCGCCTGCCCGCCGTGGAGACGCTGGGCTCGGTGTCGGTGATCTGCTCCGACAAGACCGGCACGCTGACCCGCAACGAGATGATGGTGCAGACCGCTGTGACGGCGGTCGGCACCATCACGGTGGCGGGCGAAGGCTACGAGCCGCGCGGGGCGTTCCGGAACGACGGACGCGACATCGTGCCGGCCGACCTGCCGGTCCTCGACGACCTCGCCCGCGCGGCGCTCCTGTGCAACGATGCCGACCTGCGCCAGGCCGAGTCCGGCTGGATGATCGACGGCGACCCGATGGAGGGGGCACTGGTCTCGTTCGCCGTCAAGGCCGGGTACGACGCCGCGCTCGTGCGCAAGCAGATCCCCCGCACCGACGAGATCCCGTTCGACAGCCGCCATCGTTTCATGGCGACGCTGCACCACGCGCACGAGGACGCGGCGGTCGCGTATGTGAAGGGTGCGCCCGAGGTGGTGATCCGAATGTGCGCCCGGCAGGCCGGTGCCGACGGTCCGGAGCCGCTCGACGCCGCCCGCTGGGCCGACGCGGTGGAGGCGCTCGCAGCACAGGGGCAGCGCGTGCTGGCGCTCGCTCGCCGGACCATGCCGCACGGCGCCGTCACGCTCGACGTCGCCGATGTCGAGAGCGACCTGGTGCTGCTCGGTCTGCTCGGCCTCATCGATCCGCCGCGCGAGGAGGCGATCGCCGCGGTCGCCGAGTGCCGGAGCGCCGGCATCGGCGTGAAGATGATCACCGGCGACCATGCGGCGACAGCGAGCGCCATCGCGGCCCGGCTCGGCCTGCCCCGGCCCGACGCGGTGATCACCGGCGACCGGCTCGCCACCCTCGACGACGATGCCTTCGCGGCGGCCGCCCGCGACACCACGGTGTTCGCCCGCACGAGCCCCGAGGACAAGCTGCGCATCGTCACCGCCCTGCAGGCGGACGGCGGCGTGATCGCGATGACGGGCGACGGCGTCAACGACGCCCCCGCCCTGAAGCGCGCCGATGTCGGCATCGCGATGGGCCAGAAAGGCACCGAGGCCGCCAAGGAGGCGGCCGAGATGGTGCTGGCCGACGACAACTTCGCCTCGATCGTCGCCGCGGTGCGCGAGGGCCGCACCGTCTACGACAATCTCGGCAAGGTGATCGGCTGGACGCTGCCGACCAACGGCGGCGAGGCGATGGCGATCATCACGGCCATCCTGTTCGGGCTGGCGCTGCCGATCACGCCGGTGCAGATCCTGTGGATCAACATGGTCACGGCGGTGGCGCTCGGCCTGACGCTGGCCTTCGAGCCGACCGAGCCCGACGCCATGCGGCGGCCGCCGCGGGCCGCGGACGCGCCGATCCTGTCCGGGCTGCTGGTCTGGCGGGTCGTGCTGGTGTCGTTGCTGTTCGTCGCCGGCGCCTTCGGGATGTTCTTCTGGGCCGAGAGCCGCGGCCTGTCGATCGAGGAGGCCCGCACCATCGTCGTCAACACGATCGTCGTGATGGAGATCTTCTATCTGTTCAGCATTCGTTATCTCCACACGACGTCGCTGACCTGGACCGGCGTGGTCGGCACGCCCGCCGTGCTGATCGGCGTCGGCGTGATCACGGCCTCCCAAGTCCTGTTCACCTATGCGCCGTTCATGCAGGCCATGTTCGCGACCCGCCCGGTGTCGCTCCTGGACGGTGTGGCGGTGGTGCTGATCGGCGTCGCCCTGCTGCTGGTGCTGGAGGTCGAGAAGCTGGTGCGGCGGCGCCTGTGGCCGTGAGGCCGCGCGCGGCCGGCAGGGCACCGAGCGCGACGCGACGACCGCGGCCGGCGCCGCGTCAATACGACATCAGCACAGGCAGCGACGGGGCGGCCAAGACCGAGCGGGTGGCGCCGCCGAACACCAGTTGCCGCACCCGCGCGTGCCCGTAGGCGCCCATCACCATCAGGTCGCCCTCCAGGCGCAGGGCCTCGGTCATCAGCTGCTCGCCGACCGGCAGGCCGCCGAGCCCGACCGCGTGATGACGCGCCGCGATCTCGTGTGCCGCGAGATGCCGCACCAGGTCGTCGCCGCTCGGGCTGCGGTCCAGCGGCTTCTCGTCGGTGATCGAGACGATCTCGACGCGGCGGGCGCGGCGGAGCAGCGGCAGCGCGTCGTGCACGGCGCGGGTCGCCGCGCGGCTGCCGTCCCAGGCGATGCAGACGACGTCGAGACGCCCCTCCGCGGTCGTGTCCCGGGGGATCAGCAGGAGCGGACGGCCGGAGCCGAACAGCACCTGCTCGACGATCGGCGCCGCATGCCCGGCGACCATGTCGGCGGCCGGCACGACGACGAGATCGTGGACGCGGGCCAGATCGGCGACGAGGTCCGGCACGTCCTCGGGCGTGCCGTGACGGAGCATCACGTCGTGCGGGACTTCGCACGCCCCGGCGGCCGCCCGGACCGCCTCCTCGGCCCGGCGGGCCGCCGCATGCCCGGCGCGCCGTCGCTCCGCCAGTCGGGCGATCGCCTGCTCACGCTCGCTGTCGAACACGGCCCGGTCGAGCTCGGTGTAGTCGACCACATCGGCGTCGATCACCACCGCGCGGAGGCGGGCGGCGAAGCGCGCCGCCACTGCGACCGCAACGCTGGCCGGCCCCGCGGCCTCGTCTCCGGTACCGACATAGGCCAGGATCTCGCGATACCACATGGGACACCCGTCATGGTTGGGATCCGGCAGCCCCCGCCGGAACGAGCGTGATGGCGTAGGGCCGGTCACTCTTCGGGCGCCTCCGAGGCGCGCAGCGGCGGTACGGCCAGGACGTCGACATCGAGGCTGCGGAGCACCGCTTCCGCGACGCTGCCGAGCAGCAGCCGCGCGAGCGCGCCGCGTCCGTGCGTGCCGACGATGACGAGATCGGCTCCGAGCTCGCCGGCGACACGACCGATGGCATCGAACGGCGCGTCCTCGACCAGATGCACTGCGGTCTCGACGACGGTCAGGCGGCTCGCCTCGAGGAAGACGGACAGGTCGCGGCGCACCTGGTCGCGCTCGCGCGCCACGTAGTCGCCGAGCACCGCGCCGGGAACGTCGACAGCGGCCAGCTTGCCCTTCCCGGCCGCCGTGAAGGTATGGACCACGGCGAGCATGTCCGCGGCGACGAGCCCGAGGGCGAGCGCCGTGCGGACCGCGCGGACCGACGACTCCGACAGGTCGATCGCCGCCAGGGGACGGACGTGTGGGCCGGCCACCGGACCATTCACCATCAGCACCGGGAACGGCCCGCTGCGGATGACGCGCTCCACCGTCGTGCCGACGAAGATGTCGCGCAGGAGCTGCCGGCGATGCGGTCCCATCACGATCAGATCCGAGCCGCGCGACTCGGCGGCGCGCAGGATGCCCTGGAACGCCTCGCCGGTGACGACCAGCGCCTCGCACCGCACGTCGCGCAGCTCGGCCGTGGTCGCCGTCAGCCCCGCCATGATCCGGACCGCCTCGTCGCGCTCGACCGCGATCAGGCTGTCCGGCTGCTCGTCATCGACGACGTGGACGAGCGTGACGGCGCAGCCGGTCGTCCGGGCGATCAGCCCGGCGCGACGCAGGGCGCGCTGGGAGCGGGCGGAGAAGTCGGTCGCGACCGTGACGTGGCGCATCGCATCCTCCTCGCGGCGGATCATTTGGCGATGCTGGACGACGCCGGGCCGCCGCGCTTGATCCCGGTCAAGACGCGGCGATGCGTCGCGGTTCAGGACATCGTGAGTGCGGAGTGCAGGCGCCGCGTCGGGCAAAAGGTCGGGCGAGAGTCGCGGCCCCTTACTCTTCGACGAGGTGGGCGACGCCGACCAGATCCTGCACGGGCACGACGAAGGCGAGGCCCTTCCCGGGACCGTCGAGCTCGGCCGCCGCCACGATGGCGTCGAGGACGGCGGCCTTGATCTCGGTCGGAACGAGCGTGAGGACGATCTCCTTCTCGGGCTCGATCTGGATGCCGAAGACCCGGAGCTGCTCGTTGCGGCCGATGCCGCGGCCGAGCACGATGGTGCCGCCGTGCGCGCCGGCCGCCATGCTGGCCTCCAGCACCGCGTCGCCCCATCCCTTCCGCACGATGGTCACGATCAGGCAGCGGTCGTGCATGGTGGTCACTCCGGTAGGGGCCGCCGCGACGGCGGCGTCGCGGGCGGTCTCTCGGCCGTTCTCGCGCGGACCAGCAGCCCGAGCAGGCCGACCGAGATGATCGGCGCGACGGCGATCAACGCGACGAAGCCGAAGCCCTGCACCACCGGGTCGGCGCCGACCGCCGTCGCGGCCCCCAGCGCCAGCGCCAGCAGGAACGAGTTGGCGAGCGGCCCGGTGGCGACGCCCCCGGCGTCGACCGCCACGGCGACGAACTCGCGGTCGCCGAGCCAGACCAGCACGAGCACCACGAGATAGCCCGGCACGAGCAGCCAGAGGAGCGGAATGCCGAGCGTGATGCGCAGCATCCCGATCCCGACCCAGGCGGCGACCCCGACGCACACCGCGATCAGCACCATCCGGCCGCGGATCGCGCCGCTCGACGCGCTCTCCACCTGGTCGGCCAGGATGCGGACCGCCGGCTCGCCCCAGGTGACCAGGAACCCGAGCAGGCCGGCGATCGCGACGACCAGCCACATGCTGTCGAGCGCCCCCAGCGCCTCGCCGACCGCCCGGCCATAGGGCAGGAAGCCGACGCCGATGCCGAGCAGGAACAGGAACAGGCCGACGCCGGCGATCGCGGTGCCTTTCAGGATGTCGCTCACCTGCCGGCGCGGCAGGCGGAGCAGCGTCACCTGGAGGATCAGGAAGACGGCCCCGAGCGGTAGCACCGCGACCGCGACGCTCTCCGCGACGGCGACGACCTCGTCGATCAGAAGCGGGATCACGGCAGCAGGATCTCCATGATCAGGACGGCGATGATCGGGCCGATCGAGGCGAAGCCGAGGAGCCCGAACCCGTCCGATACCGCGGAGCGGCCGGCCAGCACCGAGCTGAGGCCGATGGCGAGCGCGATCACCACCGGAGCCGAGAGGATGCCGGTCGTCACGCTGCCCCCGTCGAAGGCGAGCGGCACGAAGGTGCCGGGGGCGACGAGGGCCAGCGCGAGCATCAGTCCGTAGGCGACCGTCAGGGCGTACTTCATCGGCCAGCCGGTGACGATGCGGGCCATCGCCAGCGCCGCGAAGACGGCGAGCCCGGTCGCGATGACGAGCAGCACGGCGAGCCGCGAGATGACGCCGTCGGACGCCGCGTCGATCTGCCGCGACAGCACCAGCACGTCCGGCTCGGCGACCGTGGTGGCGAAGCCGAGCGCGAAGGCGACCGCCAGAATCAGCGCCAGCGAGCCCTCCCGCGGCAGCGCTGCGCCGATGAACCGGCCCATCGGCAGGATGCCGATCTCGATGCCCATGAACAGCAGCAGCATGCCCACGACGGCGAGCAGCGATCCGGCGAGAAACTGCAGGAACAGCGCGGTCGGCGCCTGCACCAGCACGAGCTGGAGCACCACCACGACGACGATGAACGGCCCGACGGCTCTGAGCACCTCGAGCAGCTTGTCGCGAACGAGGGTCATCATGCGGCGACGGTATCGCCGCACGCGGCACACGGTCAACCGAGCTGCACCGGCCCTCCTGGGCCAGGTCCGATCGTGCCGGCATGCGCGCCGCGAAACCGCCCGATCGCGTCGACAAGATCGCATCCATGGTCCAACCGGAGCGCACCGAGCGGAAGCATATCGTGATCGTCGCCGTGTTCAGCACCAAGCCCTATGATCGCCATTTCCTCGCGGCAGCCGACCCGGACCGGCGACATCGCCTGATCTGGTTCGATGCTCGCCTCTCGGCCGAAACCGCCATGCTCGCCGCGGGAGCGGACGCCGTCTGCGCCTTCGTGAACGACGTGCTCGACCGCGCGACCCTCGAGGCTCTCGCGGCGCACCGGGTGCGTCTCGTCGCATTGCGTAGCGCAGGCTTCAACAATGTCGACCTCGCCACGGCTGCCGCGCTCGGCCTGACGGTCTGCCGGGTGCCGGCCTACTCGCCACAGGCGATCGCCGAGCACACGGTCGCCCTGCTGCTCGCCTTGAACCGTAAAATCCATCGCGCTTACAACCGCGTGCGCGAAGGCAACTTCGCGCTCGACGGGCTGCTCGGCTTCGACCTCGCCGGCAAGAAGGTAGGGATCGTCGGGACCGGCCGGATCGGCGAGGCGGTGGCGCGGATCCTCGCCGGGTTCGGGTGCCGTCTGCTCGCCCACGACATCGCCGAGAACCCGGCCTGTGTCGCGCTCGGGGCGCACTACGTTCCGCGCGAGGACCTGTTCGCCGCCTGCGACGTGGTGACGCTGCACTGTCCGCTCACGCCGGACACCTGGCACTTCGTGAACAGCGCCCTTCTGGAGCGTGCCAAGCGCGGCCTGATGCTGATCAACACCAGCCGCGGCGGCGTCATCGATACCCGCGCCGTCATCCGGGCCCTCAAGGACGGGACTCTCGGGAGCCTCGCCCTCGACGTCTACGAGGAGGAGGCCGACCTGTTCTTCGAGAACCTCTCCGACCAAGTGCTCCGCGACGACGTCTTCGCCCGCCTGCTCACCTTTCCCAACGTCCTGATCACCGGGCACCAGGCGTTCTTTACCCGCGAGGCGCTGAGCGAGATCGCCGCCACGACCCTCGCCAACATCACGGCCTTCGAGGACACCGGACGGCCGATCCACGGTGTGTCGACGGATGTGGTCGCGCCGCCACCGGCCGAATGAGACCGCGAGCGCGCCGCCGCTGCCCGCGCGCACATCGTGGCAATTACGGGACGCTCCGGTAAGCTCGAGCCATCGCAGCGTCGAAGCCGCGCGGAGGCCCCCTGTACGACACTCCTCTGTCGTCGCCACGATCGTCGCGGGTCTCGGACCGCGTTCTTTTTCGCGCGGGTGCTCCTGCAGCCGCGGTCACCGCCGATCGAAGGTCACTTATCCACCGGCGCGATGTTCGGCACTTCTGCGCCGGGCTTCGTCGCCGACCAGAAGCTCCCGAGTTCGTCGAGTTCGGCGTCATCTTCGTGACGTTCGGCGTCGGACTCCACTTCTCACTGTATTCTCCATTCGGTTCGGGCGGCTGCAGTCCCGGGCGCCCTGGTGCAGATCGCCGACGCGACCCTGTTCGGCATCGCGCTCGCATATCTGCTCGGCTGGGGCTTCCGGGTGGGGTGCTAATCAGCGTCGCCTTGTCGGTCGCGAGCACCGTGGCGCTCTAGCGCGCACTGCAGGAACGGCGCCTCATCAGACGAGCGCGGCCGGATTGCGGTGGGCTGGCGGATGGTCGGGGACATCAGGGGGGTGGAAGGTTAATATCACCTTATGAAGTTCACATTCAACCAACCACCTTGGGCCGAGTCCCAGATTCGTCAGGCGATTGTCGCCCTACATGTCGGCGGGTATTTCGGGTGTCGGCGTTGCCCCCTGCCCCTCGACCTCGATCGAGACCTCGTGGATGAAGCTATGGCCCTTGGCGACGCGGCGGCCGAGGGCGTCGAGGAAGGCCTGATAGCGCTCGGTGCCGGTGGCCTTCGCGGCCGTCCAGGCGGCGTCGGGGATCGGTGGGGTGGCGATCAGCCAGAACCGCACGAACAGACCGACGGCTTCGCTCGAGATCGCGACATCGCGCGTCAGCCGCTCGATCTGCCGACTGATGCGATCGAGCCGCCGCGCGAACGCGGCCTCGCGGCGGTCCTCGGCGTCGGGCGACAGGAACGAGGCGACCGCGGCTTCGACGACCAGGGATTTCGACAGGTTCCGGCGGGCCGCGAGGTCGGCGACCTTCTGGAGGAGCTCCGCCTCGAAATACACGTTCATGCGCGTCTTCATGCAAAGCTCCTTCAGAGATCGATGCCGTCGTTCGGGTCCATGGCGGCCTGCCGGGCGGTTCCGCGCATGCGTTGCCCGAGTCCATCGGTCGGCGGCGGGACGTCGTCCACGTCGTCGTCGATCAGATCGAACTCGCGTCTCGCTGGCGGCGTCTCGGGGACGATCGCCTCGTGCTCGGGCAGCTCCGGCTCGCGGCGGATGCCGGCATTGTCCGGATCGCTCGCTCGGGTGAGAGACCCGGCGGCCGAACCGTTCGCGACAGGAGACAGCGGGATCGGGTCACGGGAGCCCGTCCAGTCGTCGGCCTGTGCTCGGGGTCGGCCGCCGGGACCGCCCTTCCCGGCCGAGGCCGAGGGGGGCGGCATCAGCCGCGCCGTAAGGCGTCTGTCCTCGTAGTAGCGAGCCTTCTTGGCGCGGATCGGGGGCAGGCCGGCGACGAGAACGAGCTCGTCGGTGACCGGCAGCTGCATGACTTCGCCGGGGGTGAGCAGAGCCCGGGCGGTCTCCTGGCGGCTCACCATGAGATGCCCGAGCCAGGGCGAGAGCCGATGGCCGGCATAGTTCTTCATGGCGCGCAACTCGGTGGCCTGGCCGAGCGCGTCGGAGACGCGCCGGGCGGTCCGCTCGTCGTTGGTCGCAAACGCGATGCGGACATGGCAGTTGTCGAGGATCGCGTTGTTCGGCCCGTAGGCCTTCTCGATCTGATTGAGCGACTGGGCGATCAGGAAGCTGGTGAGACCGTAGCCGGCCATGAAGGCGAGCGCCGACTCGAAGAAGTCGAGCCGGCCGAGCGCCGGGAACTCGTCGAGCATCAAGAGGAGCCGATGGCGGCGGCTCTTGGGGTCGAGCTCCTCGGTGAGCCGCCGACCGATCTGATTGAGGACGAGGCGCACCAGCGGCTTGGTCCGGCTGATGTCGGAGGGTGGCACGACGAGGTAGAGGGTCGCCGGGCACTCGCCGTCGACGAGGTCGGCGATCCGCCAATCGGAGCGGCACGTCACCGCGGCGACGACCGGATCGCGGTAGAGGCCGAGGAAGCTCATCGCGGTCGAGAGCACACCCGAGCGCTCGTTCTCGCTCTTGTTTAGAAGCTCGCGGGCGGCCGACGCGATCACCGGATGCGGGCGGTCCCCGAGATGCGGCGTCACCATCATGGCCCGCAACGTCAGCTCGATGGGGCGGCGCGGGTCGGACAGGAAGGTGGCGACCCCGGCCAGCGTCTTGTCGGGCTCGGCATAGAGGACGTGCAGGATCGCACCGACCAGGAGCGAGTGGCTGGTCTTCTCCCAGTGGTTCCGCCGTGCGAGCGCGCCTTCCGGATCGACCAGGATGTCGGCGACGTTCTGCACGTCCCGCACCTCGGCGTCGCCACGTCGGACTTCGAGCAGAGGGTTGTAGGCGGCGCTCGCCGCATTGGTCGGGTCGAACACGTGGACCCGACCGAAGGTCGCGCGCCATCCGGCGGTGAGTCGGAGATTCTCGCCCTTGATGTCGTGGACGATGGCGCTGCCCGGCCAGGTCAGGAGCGTCGGCACGACGAGACCGACGCCCTTGCCGGAGCGGGTCGGCGCGAAGCAGAGCACATGCTCGGGTCCGTCGTGCCGCAGATAGGCGCGGCCGAGCCGGCCGAGCACGACGCCGTTCGGGCCGAGCAGCCCGGCGGTCCTAACCTCACGCTCGGTCGCCCACCGGGCCGAGCCGTAAGTCGCGGCCTCCTTCTCCTCACGGGCGCGCCACACCGACATCCCGACCGCGATGGCGATCGCAAGGAAGCCGCCGGAGGAGGCCATGACCGCGCCCTCGAGGAAGATCGTCGGGGCATAGGCGTCGAACCGGAACCACCACAGGAAGAATGCGGGCGGTGGATAGAGCGGAACACCGAAAGCCTCGGTCCAGGGCTGGCCGAGCTGGGGCTGATAGGCGAGCCGCCAGGCGGTCCACTGCGTCGCGCCCCAGGTCGCGGCGAGCACGATCAGCGAGACGACGAGGACTTGGCCCCAGAGGATCTTTGTCGCAGACACGCTTGGTTCCTCAACCGTGATGCTGCGACTAGACGAGCGCGGTCGGCGGCCTGCAACGGGCCGCGTGGCGTCGTCGCACCGTGGCGAACGCGGTCGTGCAATGACCGGGATCGCGAGAGCGGTGTGGCAGGGGAGAACGATCCGAGAGGCGACCGACTCACGAGGCCGAAGCAGCCATCAGATGCCAAGGCCGCGTTGCCGGCCGAGCGTCCAGTCGATGCCGCCGGCTCGGACGAGACCGGAGACCTGCCGCCCGATGTACGGCTCGAGCGACGGCCGCCAGGGCACGAGCGCGAAGCCGAGCCCATCGTCGATCATGGCGAACCGACCCGAGGCGAGGGTCAGGCGCTGGCGATAGACGCTGGCGATGGAGTCGCCTTCGGTGGGCGCGCGATGAGCCAGTCCGGTCTCGGCCGTGATCCGGGCCGTTGCGGCATCGAGGTCACGCCGCCGCAGCGTGGCGAGGAGATCGCGGGCGAACACGACGCGGCCGCGCTGGCGGCGCGCGAGCCCCTCCCCGACCAGATGGTCGACGCGCCGGTCGAGCGCGTCGCGCACCTCGCGGCCGAAGCCGCCCTCGGACAGCGCCGCCTTGTCGCGCACCAGAAGCTGGTGGTCGAGCCAGGTCGCGCCGCTCGCCGTCACCTGGGCCTCGAGCGTCAGATCGGACCGCACGCTCAGGATCCGATTTGATCTTCTCCCGTCCTCGGCCTCGAGATGCCGCACAGCCGCGATCCCGCCGATCGGCGGGGCGTGCTCCAGCCGATCGAGGTCGGGGAAGCGGACATGGTGGAGCCGGCCGTCGACGCCGTCGATCACGGCATAGGCTTCGCCGCCGAGCTCGTCGTGCAGCCCCTTGGCGATGAGGCGTCCGGTGATCGTCGGTCGGTCCTTGTGATCGTGGATTATGAAGTCGGCGATCGGGCGTTCGATCCCCTGCGCCGCGGCGGCATGATGCATGACCTCGATGATCTCGCGGCGAGCGCCGAGGTCGCGAAGCGTGCGCTCGGCATCGGGAAGGACGGACCACCGGGCAGCTCCCTCGGGCCGGGCGAGTCCCATCTGCTCTAGGCGCTGCAGCCGGCCGATCATCCGCCGGCGGATCTCCGCATCGGTCCCACTCCCGGCCGACATCCGCAGGTCGATCAGCCCGGCTTCGTCGGCGTGACGTCGGATGGCGGTGTCGAGCCTAGTCCATCGGTCCGCACCGACGTCGCGGTCGAGCGATGCCCACATGTCCCGCTCGGTCTTGGGGCCGAGCTCGATCGTGACGAGGTGCTCGGCGCGCTCCCGCATCCCGCGGGTGATGTAGTCCCGGCTGATGACGAGGTCGCGGCCGTCCTCGGCCCGACCTCGCACCAGCAGATGGACGTGGGGGTTGTCGGTGTTCCAGTGCTCGACCGCGACCCAGTCGAGCCTGGTGCCGAGATCGCGCTCCATGTCGGCGAGAAGATCGCGCGTGAACGCCTTCAGGTCGGTCAGGTCGGACGCCTCTTCCGGACTGACGATGAAGCGGAAGTGGTGGCGGTCGCCTGCGCACCGCTCGACGAAGCCCTTCTCGTCGGTATCGCCGCCGGCGTCGAACATCCGAGCCCTCTCGCCTTCCCGGCCCACGCCCTCGCGCCGGAGGTACGCGACATGGGCGGAGAGCGGCGCCGCCCGGAAGGCCTGGCCGCGGTGGCGCATGATGCGGGCCTTGACCAGGACCCGGCGGGTCGGGTCGAGAAGCCGGCGTCCCCCAAACAACGCGCCGCGTCCGCGCCCGAAGGTGGAACGTCCCGACGATGGCGACCGGCCCGGTCGTGAACGCTTGCCGACATGCCCCGCCTTCTGCGCGGCGGCGAGGACCTGGCCGACGAACGTCTTGGGTCTCGCGCGGGCACCGCGATTGCGGATGCGGCCCGGCCTGACGCGCAGGTCGTCGGATCGACGATCCTTGGTCATCGGCGCCATCTCGTCTGCTCGGTGCCGCCAACGCCCTTGTGACGGCTCGTGAATCTCCATGCGGCGGCACGCCGACCGACCGATGGCACCGCCGATCGCCGAGCCCTGGCAAGGGCTTGGCGAGACCGGCGTGCCGCGCCTTTAATCTTGCAATCCTTCGGTCGTGGCGTCCTCACCCCTCCCCTCCCGCATTCTTCACGACAGGCTGCGATCAGATTCCGAGAGTCCCCGGTCGGCGATCAGGGCTGTCGCCGTGAGGAGCGAGCGACGAACAGGCCGTGCGCCGGCGGATCGTCGGCGCGTGGTCCGACATCCGGTTTGCGGTCCCGCTGCACGGGACCGGCTGCTGGACCGATGATCGATCGTCGCTCGGACGGGTCGCCGGACGACGCCCGGGGCAGCGGGAACAGGCCACTGCTCCACCCGCGCTCGCGGTCGTCGGCAACCGATAATGGCCGGGACGAAGGGACGTCAGATGCGGGCGCGTCGAGGTCGAGCACCACGTCGCGGAATGCGAGGCCGGTGTCCTCCGGCATGTCGAAGTCCGGTGCGTCCCCGTTGGCGACCGAAGCTCGCACGGCGGCCGCAAACCTCGTGTCGGGGCGTTCCCAGGATCCGCGATAGGCTGCAAGGGCACATGAGATCGGGGCGACGTCCGTGCGCCCGCTCGCCTCGCACCGCGTCCGGAGTTGGACGATCTGGCGCGCCGCCGTCGCGATGTTCGGACAAGGCAGGAACGTCATCATGGTCACGGCGGACGGCGGCACGGACAGACCCGCAAGACCGACCCGGACCGTAGCGGTCGCGGAGACGGCGCGTGCCTCGGCCACCACATCCCGCACCTTCCGGAAGACGCGCGGCTCGGCCTCACCCGGCACGGTGAAGGACCACGGCTCGCCACCGGATTGATGCCAGACTAGCGCATGCATCACCTTCGGATCGACACCGATCGAGCACAGGGCCACCAAGGTCACGAGGTCCATGGCCGGTCACTCGGGAGATGCACGGAAGCGTGTCCGAAGCACGCTGCCGACTTCGTCAGGAAGACGCGCGATCTCGAAATAGGCGAAGGAGACCGAAACCATCATTCCTCCGACACCCAGACCGGGATCGCACGACCGACGACACTGCTGACCGGCAGAGGCCCGAAGTAGCGTCCGTCGAACGACAGCGGCTCGTCCCAGTTCATCAGGAAGACCTCGCCGTGGCGCAGGACACGACAGCCGTCCCAGCTCGGCAGTGGTCGCCCCTGCCGGTCCTGCTCGAGCGCTTGCCCCATGGCGAGGGCGTCGACCGCGATCTCGAGCCCGGTCCGGCAAACCGTCTGTCCCGGCAGTGCGACCACGCGTTTGATCAACGGGACGCCAGCCGGAAGAACACCACGCTCGGCGAGCTCCTTGGCGAGGGGTTCCGGCGGAATGGCGACCACGAGGTCGGTGACGGCGAGCTTGCGCGCCGGCTCGACGGCGTAGAGCCCGGTCGGGACGCTCGCCGACACGTTCCAGACGAAGGACGGGCGGGGCTTTGGCCCGAGCGTCGAAAGGACCACGATCGCCGCCGTCGCGGCCGTGGCGATGATCGAGAGCCGACCGCTCATGGCCGCACCCTCCGGCGATGCAGCCAGGCCTTGTGCTGGTCGCGCGTGTAGGGCCGCGCCTGCTCGTTGACCGAGAGGCGGTTGTGAACATGACGCCAGTGCTCGGGCGCGACCTCGACCGGATCGATCCCCTGCGCCTCGATCGGGTCGATCACGCGCAGCGCCTTCTCGACCTTCGGCCAGCCGGACAGATGCAGCAGGATGTCGGCGCCGGGATGAATGGTCGGCAGGGTCGCATACCGCTCGCGCGGCGAGACCGCACGCAGGATCATGATGCGCGACGCGACCGTGCCGTAGTCGTTGGCGGCCCATCGCACGACCGCGAAGACGCTGTTCGGCTCGAAGCTGACGACGCGGCAGCTGCGATCGACGGGATGCTCCTCGACGATGCGACCGAACCGAATCCACGACTCGACGCGCTTGGCCATCCACACAAGCTCGACATGGGTGAGGCTGGTCATGGCACGCCTCCCATGCATGACGGCGGCGCACCGGCGGCGAGACATGTGCTCTCGACTTCGCGACAGGGGCCATTGGTCGCAACAATCCCTGACGATCGGCGGACACATTCGGGTGACGCTGAACTGCAGCTCTTCCGACATAGGACTCGCATGCTGAAGAGACCTCGTTAGATCTGCCTTGATCTCCTGACGAGCCGCGTCACGCGTGAGACGACAGCGGTCCGGCTGCTTGGCGCTGTGTTCGTCGGACCCGGGACGTCGTGCAGGGTTTTCGCGACGCAGGCGTCTTCGCGATGTCAAACCGCGACGTGATTGCCGCACGGCGCGACGCTCATCGGCGCGACGGAGTCCCCGGTCGGGCGGCGTTCTGTGCAGCGCCGCGCTTGGCCGGATGAACGGTCCCGACACCCGGATCCGAGGTCGAGCTCTTCGTCGCGAGATCCGTCCAGGCCTTCAGATCCTCGAGCGCGTAGACGACGCGACCGCCGATCTTCCGGTACTTCGGACCCGTTCCGTAGGTCCGGTGCTTCTCGAGCGTGCGACCGGACAGGCCGACGAAACGCGCCGCCTCGGGCGTGCGCAGAAAGCGCGGCGGCAGGCCGGAAAGAGGATCGGGCATGGCGGCTCTCCATCGTGTCGGTGACCACCGCCGGACATCGGCGGCGTATCGGCATCACGATGTCGAAGCACGGCCGCGGAGGGGGATGGCGAAGACGGCCGCACGTTTTGCGCCACCCCTCCACCGCGTGCTCGCTCGCGAATGGGAGTCGTTCGGCCGCCCGTGTCAGCGGACATAGAGCGCCAGCACGAGGTCTCAGCGCGAAAGCACGAGGAGCAGGTCGAGGTACCCGCCGCGCATCAACCTGGTTCCGGAGCGGACGAGGCGGATGGTGCGGTCACGCAGGTCGTGCGTCTTCCACGCCCGGCCTTTCGGGACACGCGCATCGCCGAACAATCCAGCAGCAATGGCGCGATAGGCGTGGGTGCCGTCGCGAATGTGGTTGGAATCCGGGTGACGTGATCACCGGGCACTTGAAGGTACCGTGTCAGGCGGCGAGGTCAATGGGCTGAGCGATGGGGTGCGTGGCGAGGGTCTGCCAGCCGTCGACCTTGCGCATGGTGATCTGACCGGATGCGAGCAGCGCCCAGAACAGCATGGCGGCCGTTTCGGCGGAGGGCAGCACGGTCTGCGTCTTGATCCTGCGCTTGAACTCCTCGTGCAGCCGCTCGATCGCGTTTGTCGTTCTCGCGCTCTTCCATTGGCTCGGCGGCAACCGCGCGAACGTGAACAGGCGCTCGCCGGCCTCCTCCAGGCTGTCGGCGACGGCGCGATTCTTCAGGCGCCATTTGCGGAGGAATGCCTTGCGGCGCGCCTCGATCTCCTCGGGGCTGGTCGCGTAGATCATGTCGGTGTAGTCGGACGTGATCTCCTCGTGCAGGCGCTCGGGCGCATGGGCGAGCAGGTTGCGGTGCTTGTGCACGGTGCAGCGTTGCACCGGCACGCCGTCCCACACGGCGGCGATCGCGGCGTCGAGCCCGGCGGCTCCGTCGACGATCAGGAACTCCGGTCGACGCAGACCGCGGCGAATCAGATCGTCGAGCCCCGTGCGCCACGCTTCGGCGCTTTCGCCGCCCATGCTTCTCACCGCGAGCAGCACCTTCTGGCCGTCGGCCCGCACGCCCATCACGACCAGCAGCGAGATCGCGGTCGCCTTGCGGTCGAGCCGCACCCGCACCACCGTGCCGTCGAGGATGAGCCGCACGACCGGCTCGTCGGCCAGCGAGCGGGCGTTCCAGGCGTCCCAGTCGCTCTTCACCTTGCGCCACGTCCGGCTCACGATGTCCTTGCTCACCGCGCCCCCGAACAGCGTCGTCAGTGCTCGCCGGACGCGGCGCGTGTTGGTCCCGGCGAGATAGCTGCCCGCGATCAGCGCATCGGCGGCCAGCGTGCGGCGCTGGTACGCGCGCAGCGCCTGGCTCTTCCATTCCGTCGTGCCGCCGTCCGGTCGAACCAGCCGTGCCCGCGGCACGCTGATCTCGGTGGTCCCGAACGTTCCCGTCAGCTTGCGCGCTCGCTTGCCGTGGCGGTGTCCGACAGCGCCCGGCGAAGGCTCCGCCGAATCATCGTTCACCGTCGCCCGGCGTCCATAGCGCGGACGGTCCAAAGCGGCTTCGAGCTCGCTCTCGATCAGCGCTTCGATGAACGACCGAACACGCCGGCGCACCGCGGTCTCGATCGGATCGATCCAGTTGTCGAAAAGGCAGGAGGTCGGCTCGGTCGCCGGCTGCGAGAGAGCGGCCTTCGTGGTAGGGCTCGTCATGGCGTGGTCTCCAGTCCGGCGCGCCAACGCCGGATGATTCGAGGTTCAGAACCCCGGAGACTACGCCACCCTCAATTCCCACCAATCCCGCGACGGCACCTAGGCGTGCCCCGCCAGCCGACCGTCGAGCGCCCGCAGCGACAGCGCGAGGCGCTGTCGGCGCTGCCGGGTCAGAGGATCCGTTCGATAAGAAGCACTGTGTCCATTCAAGTCGCGCCACAGCTGAAGCGCGGCCACGATCCGGGCCGGGAAGCGTGTATCGAGCGGGATCAGGGCTGCGGCCGCACTGCTTACCGACATGCCCTCCGCCAACACGAGAGACACGCGACGACCGCCTTGGTCGGCGACCGCATAGGTGCCCTCGCTCGTCGTTTCCCGGACCATCAGCGACAGCGAAGCGATCGTCTGCGTGTCGCCTAAGCTCAGCGGCGCGGGCGCGAGAACGACGACGTTCGGGTCGAGACGCGGAAGCCAGACGACGGCAGCCTCATCGGCGCTCTGCTCGGGATCGACCGCGAAAGGGCAGCCCCCAGCGACGCGGGATCGTCTTGTCCGGAGTGGCGGGACGTTCGACGGATTTGCGATAGTCGCGCTGGTAGGCGGGATTGCGTCGCAGGAATTCCCATGCGAGGTCGGCGGGGTCGAGATCGGCGATGTAAGCATAGGCGGCCGGTGACCGCCAATCGGAACCGATCGGCATCCGCGATCTCCGTACGTCACGCGAAAAACGTGCTCACATGCAGAAGGTATTACTCAGAGTCGCCACGACAACGTGGCGATTCTACGAATCGAGCCTCGAGAAGTCCGATGAATGAAAGCAGGTCTGGAGTGAATTCGATCGGCGGGCAATCGAGATACATTCAGCAGTTCTGATAGATATGGCTCTCCGTACGAGATCGTCGCATCGGTCTGATCACGAGATGCGGCGCGCTCGTGATCAGCGCGATCTCGCGCTGTCGAGAAGATGGCGATAGCCGCGCTCGGTCATCCACTTGGCCCGGCTCAGATGGGATTCGAAGGCGCGCCGCGCCCGCTCGGGCTCTCGGACCGGGTCGATGTCGAGCACGATTTGCGCCACCTCGCGCCAATCGGCACCGTCGGCTTCGGCGTCGAGGAGCCGAAGATAGAGGACCATGTGGCTCTCGTCGTATGCCGTCAGGCCCTCGGCGCTCGGAGCCAGGTCGGCGATCGATGAGGCTGGCGTCTGCTGGGACATCGTCGGTTCCTCACACTCCAACGGACGAACGCGAGCGGCGGCGAGAGCTGAGCAAAAGCGGCGGGTACTGGCAATCGCGCGCTCGTTGTACCTCACCGGCTCGACCAGGACACGACGTAAATCCTGCCGAGGCGTTTTGTATAGTATACTCCGTGGTGAAATACTCGACAACGCGCTGCCTTCTCGGTCATGGAGATCCGAGAGGTGCTGGCAATCAACCTGAGACGGCTGCGTCAGGCACAGGGCCTGTCGCAGGAGGAGCTGTCACATCGCGCCGAGATCGATCGGACCTATGTCAGCTCGCTCGAGCGCTGCGTCTACGCCGCCTCCATCGACGTCGTCGACCGGCTCGCGACCGTGCTCGGGGTCGAAGCCTCCGACCTGCTCCAGAGACCTCCGGCATCCGCAGACGACGACGCTTCGGCTGGGTAGCCCGGCGTCCACCCAGGCGCCGTCCGCCACGCGGCTCTCCCCTTCCCTTCCTGATCTCTCGCGCCGAAGAGCTCGGCGCGTGCCCTGCGAGGCCGCTCTTGCGGCCGAGAGGTTGCGAGCGCCCCGCCGACGTCGGCGGGGCGCTGCTGGGCCGGCGCGTCAGTCGCTGACGCGGCGCGACCAGATGAGCGAGAGGCCGTCCTCGCCTTCGACCTCGACGAGCGAGGCGTAGATCGGGCTCGCGAAGCTCGGGTCGTCGAGCTTGACCGAGAGATACTCGCGGCCCTCGGCCGAGGTCTTCTTCCAGGCGGCGCCGAACTCGGTCCGGCCGGCGAAGATGCGGAAGTCGGGGGCCTTCTCGTTCGCCTTCTCGACCGGCGCGATCCGCGCCTTGACGTTGAGGGTCAGCGTCTTCACAGCGCCGGTGTAGTCGCCGTTCTCGGACTTCTTGAAGGTGCCGATGGTCGCCATGGTGGTCTCCTGTCTCGGTTCCGGGTCGCGCCGATCGCGGCCTCGATGGCGATCGAACGGCCGGGGGCGATCGGACCGCACCGCTCGCGGCCGCAGCGAAGCGGAGGACGGCGCGACGGCGACTTTCTTGTCCCGCGAGGAATGCCGCGCTTCGAGGCCCGCTCGCGGGGCGCGCGGCAGGGGAAGAAAGTCGATCGGCCGCCGTTGCGGGCAGACGATCGAGGCGCAGCCGTCCCTCGGCCAGATTCGCCCATCCGAGATCCGCGTGGTGCGCCCCGGACAGAGCGCCAAGAGACGTGGCCGAGCCTCGCCCCGCAAGAGCCCGAAGCGACCCGGCGTATGAAGACCTGCGCCTTCGTACCGACGGCAACGAATCGGATCGACGGCACCTTCGCGGACGGCACATCGCGACCGATGGGCTGGGTGATTGCCATCTTCGGCGTCGGCAGCTTCCTCTCCGCCCCGGCGCTAGTCGCATCCGACCCGAAGAGCGCGGGCCTGCCCTAAGTCGTCGACCGCCACCGCTTCAGTCGCCATGGTGGCGGAGAATTCTCACGAGCAGGGCCAGGGCCGACGACGAGTGCCGCCGGCTCGGAGAGTAGAGGTGGTAGTCCGGGAAGCAGTCGCACCAATCGTGCGGCACCCGCACCAGCCGCCTCTGCGACACGTATGGGCAGCACGGTGTCCTCCGGAAAGTCGGCGATGCCAAGCCCGTCCACGTCCGAGCGCAACCTCAGGTCGAGATACTGAAGACGAGATGGCCGTCCACTTCCCCGGGGACCTCACGCGTGTCCTTTCCTGGTTCCCGGGAGAACAGGCCACCCCAGGTCGGACGCCGAAAGTCGGTACAGGTGTGCGTGTCCCGATTTTGAGGTATTCGCGGAGCCGGATGCTGCGCGCCGAAAAAAGCCGACGTGCTGACGACCGCCAACCACAATACAAGCGGCTGTCCGGTCACGCAGCCTTCATGTCGATCACGAAGCGATAGCGGGCTTCCTTGCCGACGACGCGATTCATGGCTTCGTTGATCTGGTCGGGTCGAATCAGCTCGATGTCGGCGGTGATGTTGCGCGCCGCGCAATAGTCCACCACCTCCTGGGTCTCGGCCATGCCGCCGATGATCGACGCGGAAATCGAACGCCGCCGGCGCCAAAGTCCGCCACCGGTGACCTTTTCCAGCTCGAACGGCGTGCCGACGCTCACCAGGGTTCCGTTCAGTCCCAGCAAGAGGAGAAAGGGGCTCGCATCGAAGCTCTTCGGAATCGTCGAAATCAGGAGGTCGTAGGAGCCGGCATGGCTCGCCATCGCCTTCTCGTCGGTGGACAGCACGGCGTCACGCGCGCCGAACCGCCTTGCGTCGGCGATCTTGGACGGGGAGGTCGTGAATGCCGTGACGTCCGCGCGCTCCGCGGCCGCGAGCTTCACGCCCATATGGCCGAGCCCGCCGATACCGATGATTCCGACCCGCATGCCCGGCTCGACGCGCCAATGTCGCAACGGCGAAAATGTCGTGATCCCGGCACACAGCAACGGCGCACGACCCGCGTGGTTTCCGGTCTGCGGCATCCGCACCACGAAATGCTCGGTCACGACGATTCCCTGCGACCATCCCCCTTGGGTGTAGCCGCCGGGAACATCGGCTTTCGACTGGTAGGTGAGCGTGCTGCCTTTCAGGCAGTACTGCTCCAGGTCGGCGATGCAGTTCTCGCAGGTCCCGCAACTGTCGACCATGCAGCCGACCCCGGCGATGTCACCGATCTTGAAACGGGTGACGTCGCGCCCGACACCGATGACGCGACCGACGATCTCGTGGCCGGGCACGCATGGGGTCTGGATCGGCCCCCACTCGCCCTTCACGGTATGGATGTCGGAATGGCACAGGCCGCAATAGAGAATCTCGATAGCGACATCCTTGGGGCCGACAGAGCGCCTTTGGAAACCGACGCGCTGAACCGGACCTCCCGGCTGCTGAACGCCGAAGCCATCGACGGAACGCGGACCGGTTCGATCGTCACCCTGGAGGGTCTGGGCGTCGGCGGATCCGGCGAGGCCGACGCTTGCCGCACCTGCGGCAAATCCGACGCCGGCCTTCACGAGGTTGCGCCGCGCAGCGCCGTGAGCACTCAGGTGCTGGCTCTCGTTCTTGCAGGTCTCACACATTTCAAGCTCCTTTCCCAGGTGCGGTTGGCAGAGGGCACTCTTTCCGTTCGCAGGATCGTGACCTTCATGCCGGCATCCGGCGGGGGGTACGGGACACAGGCGGCTTTGCGACCGGGAACTCGCCCCGTCCCCGAGGCGAGCTCCCTTCGGGGACGAGCGGATCCGCTGGCGCGGTTATCCCGCGGACTCCACGTCGAGCGAGGCCATGTCGATGACGAAGCGATAGTGGACGTCGGATTTCTCCATGCGTTCGAACGCCTCGTTGATCTGGTCCATGCGGATGACCTCGCACTCCGGCATGATGTTCTTGCGCGCGCAGAAATCGAGGAGCTCCTGGGTTTCACGGATGCCACCGATCAACGAGCCGGCGACGCGGCGACGCCCGAAGATCACCGGCGGCGTGATCAGCTCCTCCAGCGGGCCGATCTGACCCACGAGGCAGATCGTCGCGTCGATGTCGAGGAGCGGCATGTAGGGGTTGATGTCGTGCTTCACCGGGATCGTATCGATGATCAGGTCGAATCCGTCGGCCGCGACCTTCATCGCCTCGGCGTCGGAGGTCACGAGAAAGGCGTCCGCGCCCAGGTCGATGGCGTCCTTCTTCTTTCCCGGCGAACGGCTGAGAACGGTGACGTGTGCGCCGAGGCCGACCGCGAGCTTGATCGCCATGTGGCCGAGACCGCCCATTCCGGCGACGCCGACGCGGCTGCCCGGCCCGACGTTCCAGGTGCGGAGCGGCGAGTAGGTGGTGATGCCGGCGCACAGGATCGGCCCGGTCCGCGAGAGGTCCAGCCCATCGGGAACCCGCAGCACGAACTCCTCGCGCACGACGAGATGCTTCGAATAACCGCCGTAGGTGTTCTCATGGGAGATGCGGTCGGGCGAGTTGTAGGTGGCGGTCAGGCCTTCCCGGCAGAACTGTTCCTCGCCGGCGTGGCACTGGTCGCAGTCCTGGCAGCTATCGACCATGCAGCCCACGGCGACGTTGTCGCCGACCTTGTAAGTCTTCACCGCGGAACCGACGGCGGTGACCCGGCCGACGATCTCATGGCCGGGGACGACGGGATAGACGGTGCCGCCCCAATCGTTGCGCACGGTGTGCAGATCGGAGTGGCAAACGCCGCAGTAGAGGATTTCCATCGCCACGTCGTTCGGCCGCAACGCGCGACGCTCGAACGAGAACGGCGCGAGCGGAGCGGTCTTGTCCTTTGCCGCGTATCCAATGGTCTTCATAAGATGTCTCCGGTCGGTTGGTTGCGCGTCGTCGCGGGCGCGCGCGTTTCGGCGTCAGAGCGCCTGAAGGGGGCGGTTCGGGGCATTCGGGCGCACCCGCGCGCCGCTCGAGGACGGTTCCTCGATCCGAGGAGGCGGGCTCGGTTTCGGCGCTCGGTCACGACGCTCGGTCACCGGGGCCTCGGTGTTCACGGAACTGTTCGCGCGCGGTCGCGAGATAGACCCCCAGGGCACCGAGCAGCGAGAAGGAGGCCGAGACGAGAACCGCCATGTTCCATCCCGACAACAACCCGGCGATTCCGGAGGCGGCTCCGCCATGCGTGACGAGGACGGCGCATATGGTCAGGCCGGTCGCCGAGCCGAGATATCTGGCGGTGTTGTTGGCGCCGCTTCCCATCGCGCTGCGGTCGGCGGGAACACTCGCCACGGCCTGCCAGCCGAGCGCCGCATTCAGCACGCCGTTCGCGGCACCCGCCAGCAGCATGCCGGGAACCACCCGAAGCACGGAGCTGTCGGCGCTAAGCCCATAGACGGCGAGCTGTCCGGCGGCACACGCGACGAGGCCGCCGATCATCAACGCCGTGGGAGATGCGCGGATCCAGCGCGCCGCGAACGCCGTGACGGCGCTCGTCGCGGACCATGCGAGGAGCACGATGGCGCCCGTCATGGCTCCCACACCCATCGCGCGCTGCAGGATCATCGGGATCAGCGACATGATGGACAGCACACCCGCCCCGGACGCGAGCGCCGCGAGCGTCGCCCCGACGAAGTCGGGACGACCGAACAGGGACAAATCGAGCATCGGACCGGCGACGCGCCGCTCGACGACGACGAATCCCGCCAGCAGAAGCACGGCGCCGATCAGAAGCACGTAGACCGACGGCTGGTCCCAACCTGTCCGACTCTCCGTGAGGCCCGCCAGAAAGGCGGCCATCCCGAATCCGAGCAGCAACGTGCCGGCCACGTCGACGCAGCGCCGGTCGGCGGCCTGCGATTCCGTGAGAAAGGCCTGGGCCGCAGCGGCCAGCCCTGCGGCCGCGAGCGCCGAAAGCCAATAAGGAAGGCTCCACCCGCCGAGGCGATCCAAGCCCGCCGACAGGATCGGCCCGACCGCGACCCCGGCGCCGAGCGCCGCCGCCCAGACGCCGGCCGCATGACCGAGCGCGGGTCCAGGATAGGCCTGACCGATCAGCCCCAGACCGCAGGCGAGAATCACGCCGCCGCCGAGACCCTGCACGATTCGGGCGACGATCAGCACCAGTGCGCTCGGGGCGAGCGCCCCGAGAACCGAGGCCATCGCGAGCACGACCGTGCCGGCGACGAACGTCCGGCGCCGTCCGTAATCGTCGCCGATCGCGCCGCTTCCCAGGAGAGCGGACGCCGCCCCGACACTCATCGCGCTCAGGATCCACGCCTGCTCGCCAGGACCGGCGCCGAGCGCTTCCGACGCGCTCGTCAGCGTGGTCAGCGGGACGGTGAAGACGACGAGCACCAGTGCGGTCGCGATGGAGGCGACGGCGAGAGTCGCCGCCGGTCCGCCTCGGGGACGGTTCGAGCGCGGCGGGTTCGAGCCCGACGCGTCCGGGCCCGAAGACGGACCATCACGTTGCTCGTCGGCCCGGGCGCTGTCGCACCTCATGACCGGCCGGCTTCCGCCGGCGCGGACGACTCGCGCGGCATGATTTTCATGGTCGCGGCTCGCGACCGGGCGCCGATCATGTGACCGAGATACGGACTCGTCCGATATTTCGCCCGATAGGCTTCGTCGATCCTGTCGGCGACGGCGTCCGACACCGGCTCGAACACGACCTCCTTCGTCATGCCGGCGGCCGTGATCCGTCCGGCCTTCCGACGAAGGGCGGCCTGGTACCAGCTCGAGCTGGTGCCGTTGTAGGCGCGGACGTAGAGTGCTCCGTCCACCGCGACGGACCAGATCCATGTCGGCGTGCCGTACGTCACTCCGTCGTCGCGGAACGGCGAGACATGCAGATCGTCCGCCTCCGCGATCCGTCTCAAGTCCTCTCCCGGCCAATCCGTCAAAAGTCGTTCTCCTTGTTTCGGGCGCCGCTTCCGGCCCAGCTCCCGCGTGTCCGCGACGGCGGGACGAACCGGACGCCGTGGACCGGCGCGCGCGGCCGAGGCCGCGCCGGAACGCCGGTCGGCCCATCGTCCTCCGGCGCGCCATGACCGTCGCCTCGGGCGGAATCGGTGAGACGGTGAATGCGGTGTGGCTGCGGCCCTGCCGTCGCCGAGGATTTCGACGTCGCCGTCGCGAGCCCGTCGCCTCACATCTGATAGCCGGGCTTCTTGTAGAGGGTCGCCGGCTTCCGAACGATGTCCGGCTCGTAGACCTGCTTCTTCCAGTCCTTCGCCGCCACCTCCTCGATGCCCACCGAGACGGACTCCTCGCCGTAGCCGAGGATGCGCATCACCGACTCGGTGATCTCCTCGGCCAATCTGCGCTTCTGGGCTTCGGGCTTGCCCGGCCAGACCTTGACGACGACGTGCGGCATGTTCGTTTCCCGTCCGGACGCTGTCAGCGCGACCGCTTCTCGATCACGTCCTTCACCACCGGCAGCGCCGAGAAGACGCTCGGCCATCCGACATAGAAGGCGAGATGCGTGAGGACGCCACCCACCTCCGGCGGCTTCAGGCCGTTGTCCATCGCCCGCCCGAGGTGGTAGGGGATCTGAGCCGTCTGTCCGGTCGCGATCAGAGCGACGACCGTGACGAGGCTGCGATCGCGCGGCGCCAGATCCGGCCGCAGCCACAGGTCGCGGAACAGGACGTCGGTGGTGTTCCGAACGAGCCCCGGCGCGATCGCCCCGAACTGCCGGCCCACGGTCTCGGCACGCGTCGCCTCGGCCTTCTCGTCGAGCGGCAGCGGATCGGGTGACGCCGACGGAAGCTGATCCGGACCGATCTTGCGGGCCGCGAAGACATCCTTCGCGACCGCCACGGCCGACGTGGCATTCGGCCAGCCCGCATAGAACGCGAGATGGGTGATGATCTCCGACACCTCGCGCGGCGCGACGCCGTCGTCCAGAGCACGGTTCATGGTGAACGCCATCTCGCCCGGCTCATTCCGCGCGATCAGTGCCGCGAGCGTGACGATGCCGCGGTCGCGCGCCGACAGGTCCGTCCGCTTCCACACACCGCCGAGCAGCGTCTGCTCGCGGTATCTGTCGAGAGCGGGCGCCACCGCCTTCAGGGTCTCCGACATGCGACTCTCCTGTGCGTTGGCCGATGGCGTCGCGAGCAGCGCGGCCGCGACGGCAGCAGCGGCGACGATTTTCATGGCATCTCCTCTCGTGTCCGATTCCGTATTTCGGCTCCGTATTTCGGCCGGCCTTCGACGTGCGCAGACCTCATCGTGTGCCGCGCATGCGGTCCAGCGTGAAGACGAAGTCCTGGCCCGCCTGCGACTTGTGGCAGGCGAAGCATCGGTCGAGCGTTTCGCCGCGATTCACGGTGCGGTCGGCGCCGAACGCCTGATATTCCCATTCGCCGTTCCGACTCTCGGGCGGACGATCGACACCCCAGCCGCTGCGCTTCTCCATGACGACGTACCGGAAGAGCTTGCCGTCCCGATAGTCGACCAGCGTGATCACGGTTCCGCCGGGGAGAGGCCGGCCTTCCTTCACCGCCTCCACGGCGGCCCGGCTGGTGAAGATCTCCTCGCGGATGTTGCCGCGCTCGACGGTCGTGTAGCGGACGCCCTCGGCGTAATTCTCCGGGAAGGCGACGAGGTCGCCGGCCGCCCGAACCTGTCCGGGGAGGAGACCCGAAGCCGCCGAGACGGCGAAAGCGACTGCGACGAAGGCCGAACGCGTGATCATGTCGTCTGATTCCCGATTGCATCGCGGAGAGCCGTGCGCGCACATCGCCGCACGGACAGCGAGATGCCGCTGTCGTGACGACCCCCTGCCCCGCAGCCCGCGAACGAGTGCGCACCGGCCCACCGCAGACGCGCAGCGTCACGGGCGCAGCAGCGCCTTGATGGCGCGGCGCTCGTCCATGGCGCGGTAGCCTTCGGCCACCTGGTCGAGCGGCAGCGTCAGGTCGAACACCTTGCCGGGATCGATCTTGCGGTTCCACACGAGGTCGATCAGCGTGGGCAGATATCGCCGGACCGGTGCCGGACCGCCGTGGAGATGGACGGCCTCGAAGAACAGCTCGGTTCCGTCGAGCGTGACGCCGTGCGGAACGCCGACGAAGCTCGCCCAGCCCCCCGGCCGCGTGGCGTGGATCGCCTGCATCATCGACTGCTGCGTGCCCACGCATTCGAGCACCGAGTCGGCACCGACGCCGTTGGTCATGTCCATGATGCGGGCGACGCCCTCGTCGCCGCGCTCGGTCACGATGTCGGTCGCACCGAACTCGCGCGCGAGCCTCTGGCGCGTCTCGTGCCGGCTCATCGCGATGATCCGCTCGGCGCCCATCTGCTTGGCCGAGAGGACCGCGAGCAGGCCGACTGCGCCGTCGCCGACCACCGCGACCGTCGATCCCGGCTTCACGTTGGCGGCGTCGGCGGCGTACCACCCGGTGCCGAGGACGTCGGAGGTCGTCAGCAGGCTGGCGAGCAGATCGTCCGGCGGGATGTCGGGCGTCGGCACCAGGGTTCCGTCCGCGTGCGGAACGCGGAGCAGCGGCGCCTGCGCCCGGCTGATGAACTCGCGCTCGACGCAGGACGACTGGTAGCCGTGCCGGCAGTGGGGGCAGACGTTGTCGGACGTCGCGAACGAGCCGATCACGAACTGGCCCGGCCTGACCGACGTCACGGCGCTGCCGACCTCCTCGACGATGCCGCAGTATTCGTGTCCCATCGGGGTCGGCCCCGCGAGCGGCTGCAGCCCGCGATACGGCCACAGGTCCGATCCGCACACGCAGGTGACGGCGATCCGAACGATCGCATCGGTCGGTCGCTCGATCTTCGGGGTCTCGCGGTCCTCGAAGCGAATGTCACCCGGTCCGTAGAGAACTGTTCCCAACATGGTCTCGTCTCCTTGATCGTCACCTGTCCGACCGCGGGGCGCGTCGCGTGCCGCGCCGGGACACGGTCGGCCGGTCGTTCACGGCACGGTCATGCCGCCGTCCACGGTGAGTGCCTGGCCGACCACGTAGCTCGCCCCCGGGCTGCACAGCCACAGCACCGCCGCGGCGATCTCCTCCGGGTGGCCCGCCCGGCCGATCGGAACGGCCTTCTCCATCTCGGCATAGGCCTGCTCGTTCCCGTCGACGACGTCGCGGGCGATCTGGGTGTCGATCAGGCCGGGGTTCACCGCGTTCACGCGGATGCCCTTCCTGATCACCTCGAGCGCGGCGGTCCGGGTGAGGCCGACGACGCCGTGCTTCGAGGCGATGTAGGGAGCGATGCCGGGATTGCCGGTCAGCGCCCCGACCGAGGCATTGTTGACGATCGCACCGCTGCCTTGCCGCTCCATCTGCCGCAGCTCGTGCTTCATGCAGGTCCACACGCCGCGCAGATTGATCCCGATCACCCGCTCCCATTCGTCGGGCGTGCCGTCGGTGACGGGAGCGATCCTGGCCATGACCCCGGCATTGTTGAACGCGGCGTCGAGCCGCCCGAGCTCGGCGACGGTCCGCTCCACCATCGCGGCGACCTGGGCGTCCTCGCTCACGTCGCACCGGATCGCGACGGCCCGGTGACCGGCGGCCGTGAGCGCCCGAGCCGCCGCGCTCACCGCGTCGCCGTTCACGTCCGCCAGGACGACGGCTGCGCCCGCTTCCGCGAACGCCCGCGCCGTCGCCAGCCCCATGCCGGCGGCAGCGCCGGTGACGAGCGCGACCTTGCCGCCGAAGTCCAGCGGGTTGCTCATGATCTTGCGTCTCCTCGGCGCCGGTATCGCGCGTCAGCGCCGGTACTGCGCGTCGCTGACCTTCTCCAGCCAGTCGACCGCCTTGCCGTCGCGGGACTCCTGGATGGCGATGTGGGTCATCGCCGTCGTCGGCGTGGCACCGTGCCAGTGCTTCTCGCCGGGCGGGAACCAGACGACGTCGCCGGGCCGGATCTCCTCGATCGGGCCGCCTTCGCGCTGCACCCATCCGAGGCCCGACGTCACGATCAGGGTCTGGCCGAGCGGATGCGTGTGCCAGGCGGTGCGGGCGCCCGGCTCGAACGTGACGCTCGCGCCGCCGACGCGCGCGGGATCGGGCGCCTGAAAGAGCGGATCGACCCGGACGTCACCGGTGAACCACTCCGTCGGCCCCTTGCGCGAGGCTTGCGAGCCGGCGCGTGTGATCTCCATTGCCCCGATCCTTTCTCGTGTTGCGCCGGTGGTGGACCCGGCCGGGACCTCGCCGACGAGAGCCGGGAGGACCAGTGCGCCGCCGGCGCCGATCATGCCTCTGCGCGTGATCATCGAACCTCCGGAGTGGCTGCTGGATTCGCCGGCTCGGTCGTCGACGACGGCCGGCGGGGCCGAGCTGACGGCCCCGCTACGGGGACAATTTAGGGGCTGGCGGCTCCACGACTACCCGCTACAATCTGCTAGGACCTATAAGCAGGAGCGATGAATGCCGAAGGGAAGCCTCGACGACCTCCGATCCTTTGTCGCGGTCGCACGGGAGCGGAGCTTCACGCGAGCGGCCGGAAAGCTCGGGGTCTCGCAATCCGCGCTCAGCCAGACGATCCGCCAGATCGAGGAGCGGCTGGGCGTGCGACTGCTCACCCGCACGACCCGCAGCGTCGCCCCGACCGAGGCGGGGGAACGGTTGATGCGCACCGTTTCGGTCCGGCTCGAGGAGATCGAGGCCGAGCTGGACGCCTTGAGCGAGCTTCGTGACAAGCCGGCCGGCACGGTGCGGATCACGGCCGGCGACCATGCGATCCGATCGATCGTCTGGCCCAAGCTGGAGAAGCTGGTCCCGCTCTATCCGGATATCAATCTCGAGATCGTCATCGATTACGGCCTGACCGACATCGTCGCGGAGCGATACGACGCCGGCATCCGGCTGGGCGAGCAGGTCGCCAAGGACATGATCGCGGTGCGGATCGGGCCGGACGTCCGCTTCGCCGTGGTCGGGTCGAAGTCCTACTTCTCCGGGCGCGCTCTTCCTCGAACGCCGCAGGACCTGATCGAGCACGACTGCATCAATCTCCGCCTGCCGACCTACGGCGGCACCTATGCCTGGGAGTTCGAGAAGAACGGACGCGAGCTGAACGTGCACGTCGAAGGCCAGCTCGTCTTCAACAGCATCTTCCAGGTGCTCGATGCGGCCGTTGCGGGACTGGGTCTCGCCTTCGTGCCGGAGGACATCGCGGCGCCGCATCTCGCCAAAGGTCGGCTCCGGCGCGTGCTCGAGGACTGGTGTGCGCCCTGGTCGGGCTACCACCTCTACTATCCTCATCGCCGCCAGTCCTCGCCGGCCCTGGCCGTTCTGGTCGATGCGCTTCGATACCGCGGGTGACGCGCAGGTCAGGCTGCGATTGTTGCACCTGGGCCTCGCGAGAGGCAATGGGGTGAAGCGCTGATAGGAACCGAGTCGGGCGGGTGCGGACCTGTCCAGCGGGGGGCTGGTCCGCACCCGGCCGTGGTTCGCCTGGCTACCAGGGCAGGTTCCCCGAATCGTCTGCGAAGGAGCCGGTCGGTCCCGCGCCGTCGATCAGCGCGAACGTGATGGCGACGACCGCCGCCTGCTCCGGCGTGCGCGACCCGGCGTAATTGGTCGCCGCGGTCGCCGTGTAGCCCGGGCAGATCGCATTGACCTTGATCCCCTTCTCGGCCAGGCGGTCGGCATAGCTGAGGGTGAGCGAGTTCAGCGCCGCCTTGGACGCCTGATAGGTCGGCATCTTGGTGTCGGCGAAGGCCCAGCTCGGGTCGGCGCGCAGACCGAACGAGCCGAGCACCGAGGACACGTTGACGATGCGCGCCCGGTCCGACTTCTCCAGCAGCGGAACCATCGCCTCGATCAGGCGGACAGTGCCGACGACATTGACGGCCAGCGTCCGCTCCATCCGCTGCACCACCGACAGCGACGGGTCGTAGTCGAGCCCGATGCCGGCGTTGTTGATCAGGATGTCGAGATGGCCGAAATCGCGGGTGATCCGTGCGGCGAGCGCCGCGACGCTGGCGTCGTCGGTGGTGTCGAGCTGCACCGGCCACACCTGGAGGCCCTCCGGCCGCAGCGCGACGGCGGCCTCCTCGCCCTGATCGAAATTGCGGCATCCGAGCAGCACATGCACGCCCTTGCGTGCGAGCCCGGTCGTGATCGCCAGCCCGATGCCGCGATTGGCGCCGCTGACGAGGGCCAGAGGCCTTTTCGTTCCCATGATGTCCGCTCCAGACGAGCCGGAGCGAGCCTGCACGACGCGCGCGAGAGGCATCGACTCCGTGATCACCCCGGCCGTCTCGGCCGAGGGACTTGCACAGACAAGCCGACGCTCCGTATAAAACCTCGAGCTTACTCGAGGTCAAGGAAATACCCCGTCTTGAGCCTAGGTAGAAAACCGCCCTCGTTCCTGACCGTGGGCGAGGTGGCGCGGCGCAGCGGCGTCGCCGTGTCGACGCTTCACTTCTACGAGGCCAAGGGGCTCGTCGCGGCGACCCGCAGCCGCGGCAACCAGCGGCGATTCTCGCGCGACATCCTGCGGCGGATCGCGATCATCCGGGTGGCGCAGCGGCTCGGCATGCCGCTCGCCGAGATCGCCGTCCTCCTGAAGCCGATCCCGCCCGGCAAGCAGCCGTCGGCGGCCGACGTTCGCGACATGGTGGCGAGCTGGCGGCGCGCCCTGCAGGCTCGCATCGACGGATTGACGCGGCTGCGCGACAGCCTCGACGGCTGCATCGGATGTGGCTGCCTGTCGCTCGAGGACTGCCCTCTGCGCAATCCCTCCGACCAGCTCGGCCGGGACGGCGAAGGAGCCGTGCTCCTGCGGAACGACGACGTCAAGGAGATCAGCACCGAGGAATGAAGAGAGGCTCTCCAATGCTGCTTTTCAGATTGTGGGGCTTCAGTGTTCGGGTTCGGGGGGCAACGAAAAGCAGTCGAAAGCAGTCGAACGTCGTGTAGATCTTGCCGCGCTCGCCGCCAACCCGGCGGAAGCCCTCCAGGGCGGGCCGATACGAGACGCAGCGCGAGGTGCGTTAGAACAATGCCAAAACGGCCGAGCTGTCTCTCGCCATCGATACGGCGCTTGCCGCGGCTGCGCTACGACAGCGAATAGAGCGATCTTTTAGTGTGATCTTCTAAAACGACGTGGACCCACTTCTGGCACTCACGAGCAATTTGCCTTTCGGAAATCGAACAGCGGGATGCCGAGAACTCGTGCCTTGTCGGCGAGGTTGTCGGTGACGCCGGAGCCGGGGAAGACGACGACGCCGATCGGCATGGTCTCGATCAGCTGGTCGTTGCGCTTGAACGGGGCGGCCTTGGCGTGACGGGCCCAGTCGGGCTTGAAGACGATCTGTGGCACCTTGCGGGTGTCGGCCCAGCAGGCGGCGATCTTCTCGGCCCCGCGCGGTGTACCGCCGTGTAGCAGGACCATGTCGGGGTGCTTGGCATGGACGCGGTCGAGTGCGTTCCAGATGCGGTGGTGATCGTTGAAGGTGACGCCGCCCGCGAAGGCGATCTTGGTGCCGGGCGGCAGCAGGACCTCGGTCTCGGCGCGCCGACGCGCCATGAGGAAATCTCGGCTGTCGATCATCGCGGCCGTGAGCGTACTCCGGTTGACCAGTGACCCGGTGCGCGGGCGCCAGGCGTGGCCGGTGTGGACCTCGAACAGTTCCGCGGCTGTGTCGCGCATGAACTCGAAGCTGTTGCGTCGCTCGATCAGGGTGAGCCCCTGAGCGAGCAGGCGCTCGAGCTCGACGGATCGGACCTCCGAGCCGTCCTGCTCGTGCTGGCTTCGGCACTGGCCGGCCTCGTTGGCATCGAGCTGGCGTTGAATGCGATCGACGCCGCGGTGGAAGACGTTCACGATCGACCAGAGCAGGTCGGGCAGATCGGGCTCGAGGCGGGTGTCGCCGAGCGTCGCGACGAAGGCGTCGAACACGTCGGCGAGTGCGCCGTGCAGGCGGCCGGCATCGGGAAGCGGGCGCGGATCGGGATCGTCCTCGAAGGGGCGATGACCGTGAAGCTGCAACTCGTCGAGAAGACGGGCGGTCGGTGATGCGGCGTGGTTCGGTTCGAAGTCGTCATTGATGAGCCGGTCGGCGTCCATGGCTCGGATCTCTCGTCGGGTGGCCGCACCATCGCGGCCTTCACGGCGATCCCTCGCCGGGAGCGGCGCGGACCTGCACCCGGAGGGCCGAAGCGAAGCGGAGGACGGCGGAGCGCGCTCGTGCCTGTCGGAGAGGGCCGACGTCGGATGCCGCGCGCAGCCGTTGCGGGCCCTTGCCGATTCCGGCCCCGATCGCCCTCTGGAAGGCCGCGGCGCGGCCCTCCCGGCGCATGATCCGCTCCGCCGACCGGGGATCTCGATGGCGATGTAATCGACCGGTCAGTACCGGCCCGCGGCGAATCGCGTGGTGTCTTCGGGCATGAGCTGACGACGGAGCGAAGCAGCGAACCCGATCGGGCCGAGAAGACGCAGGTCGACGTTGAAGTCGTTCCTCGTCGGGCTGAGCACGGCCGTCGCGATCCCGACCTCCTCGGCGCGGTCGCGGAGTGTCTGCGCGGCACGGCGCCCGGCAGCGTCGTTGTCCTGCGCGACGTAGAGGCGCCGCATGGTCGGTGAGACGATCACGGCAGCGAGGTGGTTGGCCGACAGGGCGGCGATCAGCGGCATGTGCGGGAGTGCGCAGCGGATCGACAGCATGGTCTCGATCCCCTCGCCCGCGACGAGAACGTCGGCGACGTCACCGAAGCGAACGCCGTTGCCGAGGAGATGCCCCATGGCGCGGCGGGGCGTGATGAGCGGCGCCTTGCCGGCGCCGTCGCGAGCGAGCCAGGTGCGATGGACTCCGGTGATCGTGCCGTCGAGATCCGTGACCGCAGCGAGCAAGGCCGGCCAAGTCTCACAGGGGCTGGTCTCGGTCGCGCGGTGGAAGCAGCGTGCGTGAAATCGGAGTGCCGGAAGGTCGCGAAGATCGCCGATGCCGCGGCTGCGGAGATAGGCCTCGGCGAGCGTGCCCCGGATCGGTCGCCCCATGGCGAACAGGCGCTGGGCGGATTCAGGAGAGCCGGCTGGCATCGGTGGCAGGGGTGGGGCGGGTTCTGGGCGAGGCTGGTTGAGGAACCGGCGTGCTTCGTCGAGCACGTCCGGGACGTCGGTGAGGTGGCAGTTGTGCGCGATGAGGTCGAGAAGATCACCGTGCTCGCCAGTCGCCGCATCGGTCCACTTGCCGGCGGCGCCCTTGCCGCCGTCGGACCCGTGCAGCCGGACATAGAGGCTCCGGCCGGGAGTGTTGTCGACGTCGCCGACCACCCAATAGCGGCCTTGGCGGCGGCCGTTCGAGAGGTAGTGGCGACACACGGCCTCGGCGTCGTGCGCGAGTCGCTTGGCGAGATCGGCGGCAGGTCCGGGCATCGTTCCCCTCCAAAGAAGTGGCCCGCCGGTGAGGCGGGCCGGAGGTCTCCTGGGCTTGTTATTCGGCGGCGATGCCCGCCGACGCCTCGGAGTCTTCCTCCTCGGCCCCCGATCGGTCCATGGCCGGTTCGCCGCCCGTGGCCGCCGATTGCGCTTCGCCGTTGTCGGCCTCGACTTCGGCACTCACGACGACGTCCTGCCCCGGCGTACGCAGCGGCTCCGGGACCCAGCGCGAGCCCGCGAGCAGCGCCTCGGCGGCACTCGCCATCTCGGGCTTCTTGAGATGCGCGATGCGGTCCGCCGCCCCCCTGCCCTTCGCCTCGTGCACCGCCGCGAGGATGCGACCCTTTGTGACTCGGCCGAAGTAGGTGTCGACGGTCGGACGCCACCCGACCGCCGCCATGTCGAGGCCGACCATCTCGGCGAGGCGATCGGCGTGGGCGAGCGCCTTGGGCCGCCGGCTCCAGCTCTCGTGCACGGCGTTGACGGTGAGCGAGACACAGTGCGCGAACAGCGCCCGCCGACTGTCGTGGTCGAAGGCGACGAGCCCATCCCACAGCGCGCCCGAGTCCCCCGGCAGCTGGGCGGACCACGCCGCGTGACGGGCGTCGATCGCCTGTGCCGACACGGTATCGGCGAGACCGGGGGCTTGGCTGCCGAACATCGCGCTCTTCGGCTCGATCTCCAGGCAGGAGTCGAGGCCGTAGCGGTAGAACAGCTTCAGGCAGAGGATATGGAGGACCGCCAGGAAGGCGGCGTCCGGGTCGCTGCCGAGCGCATCCCGCAACGCGACGGTGCGGTGCGCGGTCAGCTCGGTGAGCAGCCGGTCGGGGAGCGGCCGGACTCCCTCGTCGTCCTCCGGCTCGGGCACCGGGTCGCTGGTGATGGCCGGGTCGGTGGCGGAGGCCGCCGGCTCGATCTTGCTCGCGCCCGTCGTGTCGGGCTCGGGCTCCTCGGAGGACACGACCGGCGGCTCGTCCTCGCGACGGACGAACCCGCGCTCGATCCGAAGCCCACCCGCCCCGTCGATGCTGACGAAGGCCCCTGCGCGGGCGATCTCGGCCGGGTCGTAGGCCATGGGGCGGTCGTCGAAGGCGGCGAGCGCCGTCTCGATCGCGGCGAGCCGCTCGTCGACCTCCTCGGGAATGTGGTCCGCGTCGGCATGGGCTTGCTCGAGCCCTTCGTACTCGGTCCGCAGCGCATCGCACGCGCTCGCCTCCTCCTCGGTGAGCGACCGCTGTTGGCCGATCAGCCGGCGAAGCCCGTAGGTGTGGCCATACGGGAAGTCCGGCGCGACCTCGACCCAGGCCCAGCCCTCGGCGCGAACGGCATCCGCCTCCCGATCCAGCTTCTCGGTGGCGAGCCGGTCGAGCAGCGCCGGGTCCTGCAGCCAGCCGCCCTCGTCGGACTGGAACAGGTCGCGCAGGACGATGCCGCCGGCCGCCTCGTACGCCTCGAAGCCGACGAACTGCGCCCGCTTGTCGGACGCCCGGACAGCACCTTCGGTGAGCAGGCGCCGAATCTGATACGGCTCCTTCGAGAACGACCGCTGCACCGCCTCCCAGACCTGCTCCTGGCGGGCGTGATCGGGATTGATCGTGAACGCCATCAGCTGCTCGAGCGTCATGCCATCCTCGGCATAGACGTCGAGGAGCGCCGGCGACACCGCGGCGAGGCGGAGCCGCTGGCGCACGACACTGACCGAGATGAAGAAGGCGGCCGCGATCTCCTCCTCGGAGCGCCCCTTCTCCCGCAGCGTCATGAACGCCCGGAACTGGTCGAGCGGATGGAGCGGCGCGCGCTGGACATTCTCGGCGAGGCTGTCCTCCTCGGGCGTCCCGTCGATCCGGATGACGCACGGCACCGGCGCCGTGCGGGCGAGCCGCTTCTGCTTCACCAGCAGCTCGAGGGCGCGGTAGCGCCGGCCGCCGGCCGGGATCTCGAAGATCCCCGTCTCCGCGCCGGTCGCGTCGACGATCGGCCGGACCGTGAGGCTCTGCAGCAGGGTCCGACGGGCGATGTCCTCGGCGAGCTCCTCGATCGAGACGCCGGCCTTGATCCGCCGGACATTGGACTGGCTGAGCACCAGCTTGTTGAACGGGATGTCGCGCGACACGCTGAGCGTGAGCTTGGGACCAGGCTTCGCCATGATGCTTCTCCACGACGGCCGGCCGAAGACCTCTCTCTCCGACCTCCAACCGTCACGGATCGGCTCGCCGACCTCTCACTCGCGCGGCGGCACGGTATCCGCGGGAGCCGCGATATTGAACACCTCAGCCCCGGCGTCCCGGTACGCCTCCGCGAGCACGGCGAGCGGGACGTAGGAGAACGCGTGCCACGGCTGCGGGCTCGGATCCTCACCGACCGCCGGCATCGGACCCCTGACGGCGAGGCGCACGACGTCGTCGAACGGAACCGTCCGGCTGTCGATGACCGGCAGGCCCGCAGCGATGCAGCAGGCCTTCACGTGATCGCAATCGTAGCCGCTGAGCGTGGCGCCGCGCGCATAATGAATCGTGAAGCCCCCGCGGCCGATCGACAGATGTCCGCCCTCGGTGCGCAGTGCGCTCTCGATGTACTCGGCGTAATCGAACGCGTCCGAACCATCCCGTTTGCTCATCGTCGTGCCTCCGCGACGGATGCCACGATCTGCCGTGGCGCTGATCCGTCACGGCGCAGACAGCCGCCCTCGGACCGAGAGCGGCCGTTCCTGTGGTGCGGGCTTCGGAGGGTCAGATCGCGTCGGCGTGCTCGTGACCAGTGAACCGACGATCCGGAGCCGAAATGGAGCCGCGAGCGTCGAGGTCCGTCTGAAAGGCGAGCAGATAGTCCGCGGCCTTGGACGCGGCCGAAGCGGCGCGGACGATGGCTCGATTGTCCTCCCGCATCACGTCGAGCCAGGAACCGAGATAGTCGGCATGCCGCACGGTCGGCACGATGCCGAGCGACGCACACGCGAACGCCGCCGTCATCTCGGCGACGAGCTCCTCCTGGGCGTACATCTTCGAGCCGAAGGATCCGGACAGGTCGCGGGCCAGCCGGTGCTTGGCGCCCGACCAGTGCCCGAGCTCGTGCAGCGCGGTCCGATGCCAGTTCACCGGCTCGAAATAGGCCTGCGGCGGCGGCACCCGGATGGTGTCGGCCGTCACGTCGTAGAAGGCGCGATCGCCGCCGATCCTGATGTCCGCTCCGGTGGCGCGGATCAGGGCTTCGGCCTGTGGCAGGATCAGGCCGGTCTCGACCGGCGGAGCCGCTGCCGCGACCCCGTCCGGAAGGCCGTCACACTGCTCGGCGTTGAAGACCGTGAACCGCTTGAGAAACGGGATGGCCTGCGCATCCTCGCCGGTCTCGCGCGCCCGCTCGCGCTCGCGGTCGGGAACGAAGCGATCGGCGAACACCACCGTGGTCCCCCGTTCGCCCTTGCGGACACTGCCGCCGAGCGCGAGCGCCTGACGAAATGTGAGCCAGCTCTGCGACGAGAACCCGAGCGCGACCACCGCGCCCCACAGGATGAGCACGTTGATCCCGGAGTACCGCCGTCCCGTCGCTGCGTTCTTCGGCATCGTGAGCGGCGCCCGCACCGCCGAGGATCCCCACGGCTGAACCCACGGCACGCGGTCGGCCGCGAGCTCGGCCATGATCGTCGTCGTGATCTCTTCGTAAAGGTTGGTCCGGTCGTTCGCGGTCCGGCCGCGAGCCGCGGCACTCGCCTGCATCCGGGTCATGGCGCATCCCCACGACGGGCCGGCCGAGAGCCTCTCTCTCAGCCTCCAATCCCGTCACGGCGAATGCGCCGATCTCTCGCTCTGCGGAGCCCTCGGACGCTGATCGGCTGCGGCTTCTTCAACGATTCGCTCAGGCATCAATCGTCGACGCTTGCCGATCCGGCGAGTTGACATCAGGAGCGCAGCCGGTTTCCAATATCCGGCCAAGGAAGGAAGCCCAAAGCTCCAAAGCGGCTCGCTTTTCCTTGGCACGTTCGTAATGGTCGTAAACACGGCCCGTGATGTCCGTTCTGATGTGATGCAGAACTGCGGACACGTCTTCACGCGCGACACCGAGGCTTGCCAATCGTGTTGCACACGTCCGCCGCAAATCGTGTGGTGTCGGCGGGCTCGCTTTCCAGGTCTCTGCACCGGGCAAGCCATCCGGGACCACGTCGGCAAGGCGGCTCATCGCCACTGCGAGTGCATGTCCGTCGATCGGCCCATCGATAGTGCGCGACGGAAACACATGGTCGTTCTTGTCGCCAGCCATGCGGATCGCCTCACGTATCGTATCGAGCGCCAGGGTGGCGAACGGCACATAACAGGCTTGGCCGTTCTTGACCCGATCGCCCGGAATCAAGGCCGCGGCGCGTATCGGGTCCTCGAGGAACACGAGTTCGCGACGAGCGAGCCCCGCGACTTCACCAGCTCTCATCCCAGTCGACAAACACAAGCGAAGAGCAAGACCGACCGGCTTCGACACAGGAGGCAGCACCGATCGCTTCCAGAACAAGCGCAGCTCATCATCCGATAGAACACGCGTGCGCGTTGTCTCGACTCCGCGCTTTCGAAGCCTCGCGGCGGGGTTTCTGTCGACAAGATCAGCGTCGAGCGCGAACGAGTAGATCGACGAGACGAGCGCATGCACCCGGTTCGCGAGGACCGGCTTTCCGACAGCGACCAGCTTCTCCACGAGGCTGATCACATCACGGCGAGCGATCTGGTCGTACGGACGATCGCTCCATTCCGGAAGGACATGAAGGCGAAGGTTTCGCTCGTCGGCATCCGCGGAACGCTTGAACCGCCGGGCGTGCTCGTCGAGGTAGCGATTTGCGAGAGCTTGGAATGTCTTCGTCGGCGCCTCGGCCCGCTCCTGCCGCTTTCGCGCGACCGGGTTGCGGCCGTCCGCAACCTCACGGCGAAGATCCTCGGCGCGCTCGCGGGCGCGAGCCAATGAAACATCCGGATAGGTTCCGATCGTCGCGCGGGTCGTCTTGCCCGACCGAGGGTCGCGAAAGCGGAAGCACCAGGTTCGAACGCCTCCAGCCGTGACACGAAACGCCAAGCCCGAGCACCGCTCGTCAGTCAATTCGAGGCGCCCGGTCCCTGGCGGCTTCGCACCCCTGACCAGGACGTCTGTCAGTGTTTTTCGCATGGCCATCGGATCCCGTGACGATCGGCCGGAGACCGTGACTGCAGTTTTCGGGGACACACGGGGGACACAGAATGATCCGGCTGCCCACGAACAGCTCCGAACGAGGTCGAATACTTTCCATTGATCCGCCAACAGCTTGTTCAATTCATGACGTCCGCCGGCGTTCGCCGAAATCCACTTCTGCATGACTGAAAATCACGGTGTCGGTGGTTCGATTCCGCCCCTGGGCACCATTACCCCTGCGCATAGCTCTCCATAAATCCTCAAAAATGCCCCGCAATCAGTGAGTTGCGCGCTCCTTCCGTGCGCATGGCGACTCATGCGCGAACATTGCTACTCAGAATTTTGGGGGTAGAATCGGGGTCATCGATACCCCCAGCGCGAGGCGATACCCCCATGTCGCTGACCGACGCCGCGATCCGTGCCGCGAAGCCCCGCGACAAGCCGTTCAAGCTCTCCGATGGCGGCGGGCTATACCTCGTCGTTAGCCCGAGCGGCGGCAAGCTGTGGCGCCTGAAGTACCGCTACCTCGGACGCGAGAAGCTCCTCTCCTTCGGGCCGTACCCGCTGCTGCAATTGGCGGAAGCCCGGCGCCGCCGCGACGATGCAAAACGCCTCCTGCTCGACGGAACCGATCCTTCAATCCAAAAGAAGCAGGATCGGCTCGCGGCCGAGGCCGCCACCCGCAACACGTTCGGGATCGTGGCCGAGGAGTACATTGCGAACAAAGAGGCGAACGAGGCGGCCTCGATGACGGTCAAGAAGCTGCGTTGGCTGCTTCAGGACCTAGCTGCCCCGCTCGCCAACCGTCCGATCGCCGACATCAAGCCCGCCGAGATCCTCGACGTGCTCCGCCGTGTCGAAAAGAGTGGCCGTCGCGAAAGCGCTCGGCGGCTCCGCGGCGCCATCGGCAGCGTATTCCGCCTCGCCATCGTCACGCTGCGCGCCGAGGCCGATCCGACCCTTCCCCTGAAGGGAGCCCTCCAGCCGCCCAAGGTCCAGCATCGCCCCGCGATCGTCGACGAGAAGCACCTCGGGGCGCTCATGAACTCGATCGACGAATATGACGGCTGGCCGACCCTCACGGCGGCGCTGAAGCTCACTGCCCTCACCTGCGCGCGACCCGGGGAGGTGCGTGGCACTCGCCGCGAGGAGATTGACTTTGAGAAAGCGCGATGGCGCATTCCGGCCGAGCGGCTGAAGATGCGCCGTCCCCATGACGTCCCGCTCTCACAGCAGGCCATGGCAGTTCTCAAGGAAATCTGGCCGCTCTCCGACCACGGCGAACTCGTCTTCCCGTCGATCCGCTCCAACCGACGCCCGCTGTCGGAGAATGCGATGAATTCGGCGCTCCGCCGCATGGGCTACGAGAAGGACGAGATGACCGCCCACGGCTTCCGCTCGTCCGCGAGCACGATCTTGAACGCCCGCGGCTTCGATCCGGATGTGATCGAGGCCGCGCTCGGTCACCAGGACGAAAACGTCATCCGGCGGATCTATAACCGCGCCACCTACTGGCCGGAGCGCGTGAAGCTGATGCAGGCGTGGGCCGATCTGCTCGACGATTTCAGATCGCGGAAATAATCTCACTTGTTGGAACTGATGCGCGCTCAATCCGAGTATGGGTCGCTTTCAGGCGACCGTCCCGACGCAAAAGATTCACCGAAGCGCAGAGAACGCCTTTCACCCTCATAGCGTGAAGCGTATAGTTCGCCCTGCCCGCTAGCTGGTTCCTGGCGAGCATCGCGATGCTCCCTCTCACGAGGGAGTGTCCGATGACACGGAAACTGGTATCGAAGAAGGAATTGAAATCGATCTATGGCGTGCCCTACTCGTTCGCGCACATTGCGCGGCTCGAAGTCGCCGGCTCATTCCCCCTGCGGGTACGGCTGGGCGCCTGCAGAGTCGCGTGGGTCGCCGATGAAGTGGAAGCATGGATAGACGAGCGTGTCGCTTCACGCGCCAACGCATCTCCTTCTTGATTGGGTGGAGCCCCGGGGTCCAACCCGGGGCTTCCCAATTCAGCAACGGTTCTTTCCCCGCTCGATGCAGCGTTCCTCCAGTTCGAACCTTATGATCCGACGGACGGAGGCTCCCGTGGCTGATGACGACTGGAAATGGGCACAGGTCGATGCAGACGCCGCAGCTCAACGAAAGCAAGAATGGATGCGTGAGCGGAACGAGCGACTGGCACGGCTTGGATTGTCAGGATGCGATACGCGACCCCGCTGCATCCACTGTGGACAACCATTCGAGATGTTTACGTCTGGTGCGGGCCAATACGGCATCTGCCAACAGTGCGTCGATCGCTAGATCAGATTTTCGTTGAACGAAATCACATCGCCAGCCCCGCCACTTCTACACCACGGCGACCACCCGGATTTCTTCCCTATCAAGCGCTTTGGGGATAAGCCGGCCACGCTTGGTTGCGCCGCGCTATCATCACTGCATGAGCGACGACAACCTGCGACAAGAGACGGCGACAGGCCCCGACCTGTCGCGACAGGTCGCGACCAGCGAAGACAGCCCACGACAACCCACCTTTCGCTCGGACAGCGACTTCACTCTCACGATCGAGGACGCGCTCGCTCGCTATGAGCACGCCGGGCATCCGCGCACTCCCCGAAGCATTCAGCGCTATTGCGCGAAGGGACACCTAGACTGCCGTCGGATCGAAACCCCATTCGGTGAGAAGTACCTCATAGATCCTGAGTCGGTCGCGAAGCACATCGCATACATCGAGGAGGTGCGACCAGTCACGACAGGCCACGACATGTCGCAGCCTGTCGCCCCTTCCGGCGCCGCTGTAGAGCCGAGCGACAGGCCACGACAGGAGACTCCGACAAGTCCCGACCAGTCGCGACCTGTCGCGACAGGTCGCGGTAATGAAGTCGAGCAAGACGAGCTGCGACAAGCTCCGACAAGCCCCAACCTGTCGCAGCCTGTCGCCGCAGAGGAGCGCTACGTGAAGGCGATCGAGCGCGAGAACGCGTTCCTCCGCGGACAGATCGTCACGAAGGACACACAGATCAAAGAGCTGACCGAACGCAACAGGGAAACGAACGTGCTCGTGGGAAGCTTGCACCGACTGCTGTCGCCGCTGCTCCCATTGCTCGGCGCATCAGAGCAGAACCGGCCGCCCGACCCGCTGCGTCCGATCGATCCGCCTTCTCCTCCGGCATACTGACCTGTCCACACGCTCGCGCTGAGTGTCCCGTTGATGCCGCTATAATGAGCGGTACGTATGGAACGGAAGGCAACGGGATCCGAGAAGCCAGCGAGCATCGAAAGCTCGAAACTCTACATGGAGAGCACGCTCCTGAGGATCGCCGGTGCTCTGTTCTGCCACGACCAAAAGAGCGCCGTGACGCGCACAGCCGAAATCGAACTCAACAGCGGTATTGTCGACAAGCACATCGTGATCCGCCCCGATCCCAAGCTCGGCCAGCCAGGACCACTCGCACACAAAATCTTCGTCGCCCTGATCAAGAAGCACTCCGACTACGGCAAACCGGTTCGATCAGAAATCCACTTCACGAAGCGGGAGATCGGCCGGCTCATCGGCCGCAAGGATTGGGGCGGCCGCGACAGCGAGCAACTCTCACGCGCCCTCCATGAGATCCATTACACCTTCGTCAAAACGCATTTCAAAAAGCCAGGGGGCACATTTCAGGAGCACTCGTTCACCGTCTTCCCGGAGATCCTCATCGAACGCCGGGAGTTTCCAAGCGATCCGATCGAGGCATGCACTATCACGCTCGCGGCACCGATCGTCCGCTCCCTGGAGGACGAGCATTTCACTTGCTTGAACCACGCACTCATGCAGCGCCTTGGGACCGTCGGACAGGCGCTGTACATGCGCATCTTTTTTCACTTCGCAAACCTGTACACGGGCGCCAATGGGAGCCACCTGGAGTTCGTCAAGCGATACGACGACATCTGCGCAGAGTGGCTCGGTGGGCTTACTGTCCTCCGGTACGAATCCGATATTCGCCGTCAAATCGGCACGCACCTCACCCAACTCGTTGAGGAAGGCGTCCTCGCTTCGTTTACGCTCGCGAAGGCCAAGAGCAAATCGCAAGGCGGCTGGGTCGTCAGCTTCCGACCAGGAAACACCTTCTTCGAGGACTATGCTCGCTTCTACCGCCGGCAGCAGGCGGGCCGCGTGGAGGCCCAATTCGAACCCCAGCAGAAGGAGGTCGGGGAACCCCTGAAACTCGCGTACCTCTTCGCGGAAAAACGCACAGGCCAGCCCGCCGCCTCGATCGCATACGTCAATTCGAAGGACGTAGAGACGGCAAAGGACATCCTCGCAGAAATTCCGTTCGACGATGCCACACGCTTCCTTGATTTTGCCCTCGCCGCGGCAGCGGCGACCCGCTTCGATGTACAGACCCTTGGCGGCCTCAGGCAGTACATCGCTCCGTACATGGCGCGCCAAGCCACGGACCAGGCCGCAGCCGCCCGGGAGGCGGCGCGCCGGCAAAGAGACGACGAAGAGCGGCAACGGTACGCCTACGAAAGTTATCGGCGCAACGAGGCAAATGCGATCTTCGCAACCCTCGCCGCCCCCGAGCAGACGGAAATCGAGGAGATTGCCCGGAAGGGGACGGCTGGCCTCAGAGGCTCTCTCCAGAAGATGATGTTCGAGTTCAAGCGTGCCGATGCGACGGCACAGCGGTACAGCGACCGAATCGCTCCATTCGAGCAATGGCTCGCAGGTCGATGAGGTGTGGGTTCTGACACGAGACCGGCTCGACTGAGCCGTTTTTTAACGTCCTTGGGCTGTGGGTTTTGACCCGAGAGAGTGTGGGTTCTGACACGAGAAAGTGTGGGTTCTGACCCGAGATTTTTGCACTCGGGATGCCGAGAAATGGCTCTGTTGTGCGCCATCTCGGAACGAGCCGCGCTCTCTAATATCTTCTTGTATATTCAACACAGGGGAGTGTGTTCTCAGGGAAGAAAGAAACGGCCGATCCACAGAGCTTTGATTACCCTGAGCCGGCCGATCAGCCGGGCGCCCTAAGAAGGGCACATCGCGCTCCCGACCCGTCAGCCCTCGATTTGACTACTGCTGTTCAAGATGAAATTCACCCTTCGATTCACCGAAGGGGAGCCATTGACAAAAACGCCTCCGCATGGTGTCGCACAATATCTATTTCGCGACACGCCCCAACCGAGATGTCAAAGTTTGCGGCCTTCATTGCGGATTTCCTCATCTGCTTTACAATTCCCGCATATGACCGAGGTGCAGATCCGAAACCTTCTCGAACGAACGGCCGAGTGGCCGGCGGCGGCTCAGGAAGAACTGATCCGCGTGATGACGGACATCGAGAACCGCTACAGCGCGGTCTACCACGTTGACGATGAGGACCGCGCCGCTCTCAACCGCAGTCAGGCCGATGTTGAGGCCGGTCGCTTTGCTTCTGATCAGGATATCAAGGCGACCTTCGAGCGCTTCAACCTTGGCCGAGCATGAAGCTTCGCTACACGGAAACGGCCCTCGCCGAAATCGACGAGATCATCGCCTCAATCGAAAAGGACAACGTCACAGCCGCCGCTCACGTAAGTGCGGCCATTCAAGCCGCCGTGCGAAGGCTTAGCGAATTTCCCCTGCTCGCGATCGAGACCGACGTTCCCGGGGTTCGAGTGCTCCCCGTCCTCCCCTATCGCTACGTCATATTCTACAATGCCGGCGACGATGCGATCGTCGTTCGCAACGTACGCCACACGTCACGCCTCCGCCGATTTGGTGCAGTCGCCCCCGACCGACATTTGGAGAGCCTGTGAGCGTGGTTGTTCTCGGCGAACTATACCGCGCCACGAAGCATGGAATCTGTCAACACCGCCGCTCTTAAATGACATGCAGTCCCCTCAGTTCCGCCGCCGCAGACGATCGGAATGAGCCACGAAAAGCACTGCGAACGTCTGTGTGAACGCCACTGTTTCCTGTTCACATAGGCCGAAATCGCACGAAATCGGCGATTCAGCCCATATTTCCTACCTTTCCGCACCACTGTCCGTCGGGCTCTAAGCCACGACTTCCCTAGCTTCCGCTCGGCCTTACGGCACTCGCGCTCCGCCACTGGTCATGGTGTCCCCCTGTCGCTGCGAGCCGATACAATCGACCTCACTGACGTTCGGATCGGCTCTCCGCTTCTGAGGGGGACACACATTCCCAGGGGCAAGCTAGGGAAGTCGTGGCTCTGCGAGCCAACGACGGAACAGTGGGCGGAGCGATTTTCCCAGGACGGGAGCCGTTCCCTTCCCTACCGGCGACCGTTCCATTGTTCCCCTCCAGCATCGCGGTCGCGAGATTGCCGATCGCGCTCGCGATGCTGCGGCCATTTCGTCGTTTTCCCGAGTTCGTCGAGCTGCAATGTTTGAAAAGTCGCCAAATCGAAATTTCTCGATTCGTCGTCGCGCGTTTTTTCGATTCCGGCGCTCGGGCTGCCGCGGCCGCGATATAATGAGGGATGGGCAGTTCTTTTGGCCACAGCGTGGCCAGATCGAGCCCCGACTAGACCGGCGAACGAAACTCGGCAGATTTTGGGTCGCCGTGACGCACGATCCCCTTTCGGATTGTAGTGTTACCGCTTCGGACCTGTGCTCGGTGTTTTGCTCCGAGCGCATCGCAACCGAGGTGCCTCACTCGGGGCTCCTCTTTGACCATGCATCAGACGCCGCTCGTTCTCGGGGAGACTCTGCACAAAGAGGTCTTCGCTATTTCGCAGGATGACCGGCGGCGCCATCTGTATGTGCTCGGCGCGACAGGCACCGGCAAATCTACATTCCTGGTGAACCTGATCCGTCAGGACATGGCCGAGGGCCATGGGCTCGCGTTCATCGACCCCCATGGTCAGGATGCGGAGAAGGCGCTTTCATACGTTCCCGCGAAGCGGGTCAAGCACGTCACCTATTTCAATCCGGCCGATCTCGACCGCCCCGTCGGGTTCAATGTTCTCCAGGATGTCGCCGAAGACCAACGCGACACCGTGGCGGACAATGTAGTGTTAGCGTTCAAGCATCTCTGGCAGCATGAGAGCTGGGGCCCGAGCCTTGAACGCCTGCTGCTCCACAGCGTCCGCGCGCTGCTCGACACCGAAGGTTCCGACCTCCTCGGTATTGTCCGCATCCTCACCGAGGAGCGCTTCCGCGACTCGGTCGTCAAGCAATCGCGCAATCCTCTGACCTCACATTTCTGGCGCGAAGAGTTTCCATACTGGGCCGATCGCAACCTCGACCAGCGCATCGATCCTGTGCTCAACAAGGTCGAACGCGCTCTCGCACATCCTGCCGTCCGGAACGTGCTCTGCCAGTCGCCGAATCTCATCGACCTTCGCAAGACGATGGACGAAGGGCGGATCCTCGTCGCCAACTTGTCGAAGGGTGTGCTCGGCGAGGGCAACGCTGCGTTCCTCGGCAGCCTGCTCATCTCCGCCATCGCACAGGCGGCGATCTCGCGTAGTGTTATCGCGGAGTCGGAACGGCGGGTCTTTCATCTGTACGTCGACGAGTTCCAGAACTTCCCCACCGCGAGCATCAGCCTCATTCTCTCGGAAGCGAGAAAGTACGGGCTGACGCTCTGTTTGAGTAACCAGTTCCTCGGCCAGGTCCCCGAACTTCTACGCAAATCCGTCCTCGCGAATGCCGCATCGTTTGTGGCGTTCCGTGTCGGCGCCGAGGATGCGCCGTTCATCGCAAAGCATCTCGGCTGGCCAAACCCCGATACGCTGCAGGGGCTGCCAAATTTTCGGGCTATGGGAAAGTTCTTGATTTCCGGCAGTCCGAGCAGACCGGTGACATTACGAGCGCACCCGCTTCCCAGCCCAGACCCCGATCTCTCTGCCGAAGTTATCGCGTTCAGCCGCGCGACCCGGGCACGCGCACGATCGTCCGTAGAAGAACGTATCGTCCGGTTTTTGAAATCTGCCCAGCCCGCGCGCCGCAAGAATACTAAGCGCAAGTGGTGACTTTCCGCGCTGCGATCTTGACGCGAGCGTGCACTACCGGCTGTATTTACCCGACGCTTGGGCCCGACGACATGCCGCTTCCGTCCGCAGAACTCTGGCGAACTTTCGACGCCATCCTGCTCGTTCTCATCGGGAACGCCGGCGTAGTGTTATCGGTGCCGATCCTCCTTTACGTCATCCGGACCTGCCGACCGGAGGCGGTCGATCACTATCTGCGACCGAGCATTGTTGCCTTCGTGGTCGCAACACCAATCGCAGCGTCGTGGATATTCTCGATACCGGGCCCGGAATTGCCGACGTCCGAACGCGCCCGTTTCGTCATTTATTTTGCCGCCATATTCCCCATCCCGATGACACTGATTCTGATCGGGAAGTTCTTCGCATCGGAATACGCCGCTCACGATCATTCGTTCGACTGGGAGATTCCTGCCGCGCTCGCTGCGGTGTTCACCCTTCTCGCGAAAGCCATGTTCTCGGCCTACATCACGACACCGGCGGCGGACATGCCCCAGCTGGTGACCTGGTCGCTCGCGCTCTGCGGCGTAGCTTTCGCGGGAGGTTGGCTGGTCGACCACCATCCGACCCTGTCGTTTTCCCAAGGGGAACCATCGGACGCCGAACTCGCCGCTCCAACGTCCACAAAGAGCACCGATGCAGCTGCCATTTTCGGAGCGTCGACTCCTCTTCTTCAGCCGGACGAACACGTCCCGAGTACGCAGGCACGCACCGTGGCCAGCCCCGTGGCTCTGGGGGAACCTCTCACGCCATTGTCCGAACCTCCCGCCGCGGCGGCGCTCGAAGACACGACCGAAAACACCTTCGATGATTCTTCGTCCCCCGCTGTCCCGATCGAACGAGAAGCCTCCACCGAAAATCTCGAGTTATACATTCCCGAAAACCTCGGCGCCATTGCCGCTCTCCCCGCCACGATTTCTGCCGGCGACGGCGCGCCTCCTCCGGTTCCCGAGATCCCGTCCGCCTCATCGGTCGAAACGATCCAGCTCAAGCTGAAACGCTCACAACGCTCCTCTGTATTGGGCGCGGTGATATTCACGGTGGATGCGCGCGTATCACTCCCGCGCGCCGACCTGGAACTAGTACGAAAATATCGACTCGGCAGCATCATCGTCTACGACAGCAAGGCTCGCACGGCGAGTTCCGAGGCGCTCACCGAACACCTGAAAGGCGTCCGGGATGAGGGGTTCGCCGGTCTTCGTAGCGACAAGCCGGTCAACAGCATCGGAAAGAGCCTGTACCGCCTCGCCCGCGCATCCGCGAGCGCGACGATGATGGCCCTCGCCTTGCGGATCACCATCGAGAGCCTGATCAAGGGCGTCCATATCGAATGCAAGAGCCTTGGCGAACTCATTGAAGCGGAGAACGCGATCTGCGAATCCGCCGAGTTCATTAAGAAGTACCTTTCGCTGGCGTCCACGTTCGACGGCCGGGAGGAGATCGTTGAAATCTGACCACCCGGTGTATACGCCCTTTCTTCGCCGCTTCACTGACGAGGCAGCGCGCGACCTCACTGGCACGATTGAGCTGTATCGTCGGGTACAGGCCACGTATCAAGCGAGTGTCTTCTCTCAGTCGGATGCCGCTGGCCGGTTCCATTCGATTGTCATCGACGGTGTCGGGAAGGTCGTATCCCTTCCGTCCAGTCCCGCAATCGGACAGGCACTCGATCGTTGCCAGCGGGCGATCATCGCCGACGAAGAAGTGATCTTCAGCTTCCCGGACATCGACTGGCCGAACGCCCGGCTCTCGATGAAGGAACAGACCGACCTTGCCCGGTTCCTTCGCGCCAAGGAGCACTTTCTCGCCAACCAGGACAAGGTCATCGAGAAGCTCTACCTCGCTCTCGGCAACCTTATCGCGGGCATCATCAAGGATCTGCCTCCCCTTCCAGCCGCGAAGGCATCGTTTCTCGTGCCGCTGGTCGTGCTCCTGCCGGAGCCGGGCGCTCTGATTGCCGCTCTCACCAACGCACTTGCCGACCCGGCGATCGGCGACGCAGGAATTCTCACGAAGCTCCGCAACCAGCTCGCAGACAATGTTTGGGCCGCTTCAGGCATTCCGCCTGACACCGAGCCCAAGAAGCCGCTGCTGACGGCCGACGATTCGGACCTCTCGCCGGAAGAGCTCGCGCAGACCTATCTCAACGGCACTCCGCTACTCGACCTGTTCCTCACGCCGGTTCCGTTCGTGATCCCCGAGCGGGTTCGCATGGAGCACACCCACATCATCGGCGGATCGGGCCATGGCAAAACGCAGCTGCTGCAGCACTTGATCCTGAGTGACCTCCGAGGCGACACGCAGCCCGCCCTCATCGTCATAGACAGCCAGGGCGAGATGCTGAACACCATCCATACCCGCGATTTCGGGAGCGCTATAACCGATCGGGTCGTCCTCATCGATCCGGAGGACATCGAGCATCCGCCAGCCCTCAACATGTTCGACGCAGCGAACGGCCGACTTTCCGGTTACTCGCGCCTGCACCGAGAGCAGATCGAAGCGAGCGTGATCGAACTCTACAATTACATCTTTGCCGCGATTGCAGCCGAAATGACATCGCGGCAGAGCACCGCCTTCGCCTTCGTGACCCGCCTTATTCTCTCCGTTGAAGGAGCGACCATTCACACGTTGCGAGAACTGATGGAAGAGCCCGCGGCGACCATCCAGCAGAGCCGCTTTGAACCTCACATCAGGCGTCTCGACCGTACGTCCCAGGCCTACTTCGAGAACCAGTTCTTCACGAAGAAGTACGCTGACCTGAAACAGCAGATCGCCCGCCGCCTGTACTCCGTCCTCAGCGTCCCGAGCTTTGATCGCATGTTCTCCTCGAAGGTGAACAAGCTCGACATGTTCGAGGCGATCCAGAACCGTCGTATCGTCCTCATCAACACGAGCAAGTCATTGCTCAAATCGGACGCCTCTGCGCTCTTCGGCCGGTATGCCATCGCGCTCGCCATCCGGGCGGCATTCGAGCGCGTCGCCACCCCCGAACGCCCGCCTTGCTACCTCATCATCGACGAGGCCCAGGAGTACTTCGACGAGAACATCCAGACCCTCCTGGAGCAGGCCCGCAAGATGAACGTCGGCGTCGTGCTCGCCCACCAGCACCTCGACCAGCTCACCCCGGCTCTGCGCTCGTCGATCGCCGCGAACACCAGCATCAAGCTTGCCGGTGGGATTTCGGACAGAGACGCCCGCGCCCTCGCACCCGACATGAATTCGACCGGTGATTTCATCCGGTCGATGCACAAGAAGCCGCGATCTACTGAGTTCGCCTGTTACGTCCGGAACCACACGAGCTGCGCCATCCGTCTCGAAGTCCCCTTCGGAACGCTCGAAGCGCAACCGCGACTGACGGCACATCGCCACGCTGACCTGATCGCCAGCATCCGGGCGCGATATGCGTATCGGGCCGACGAGCTACCCGTCACTCGCGAAACGCCAGAGGCGCTCGCCGCGACTGCAGAGGCGTCCGATAGTAAGCCCGCCGCCCCGGAACCGGCGCCGGCACCGGAGAGTGCCAAGGCTCCGGATGCGTCCGTGGGAAAATGGTAAAATATTTCTCGGAGCGCATTGCTTTGCATAGCGCCACATAGCTGCGCGTTCCGCAGTATTGGTTACGTTGACCAAAGCATTATTGAGCGTATTCCACCATGCATGGAAACACTCACGACCCGTCACTATAGATCGCGATGGAAGCCCGCCCCTCTTCTCGGCAAGAACGGCGAGAAGAAGGAAGCTCGCATTCATCCCAGAGATATCGAGGCGTTCGCCGTGCTCGACCGCTTCGGCGTGCTGCCACTCGATTACGTTCACGCCCTCATCGGGGGCAATCTTGCCGCACTCCGCTCCCGCTTCAATCTTCTGTGGTCGCCCCCAAATTTTTTCCTCAGCCGCCCCGACGGCCAGCGGAGATGCGCCAACGCGAACTATCGTTACCTGGTCTACGCGAACGGCACCCAGGCCAAGGCACTCTTGCGGGAGCGCGGTCATGCCCTTGCTCACCGGCGCGCGAGCCCGTTTCCCCACCAGCTCATGGAGTCGATGATCGCGGCGTCCATCCACATCGGGATCGCCGGATCTCCGGATCTTCGTCTCATCGATTGGAACCGAATCAAGGCCGAGACCGGCAGTCCCGCCGCTTCGATCCCGCTTCCGCGCGGCAGCTCGATTGTCCCCGACTGGGAGCCGTTTATCATCGAGTATGCCGGTTCGCCGAAGTCCGCCTTCCGGTTCTTTCCGGGGTTCGAGGCGGACACCGGCACCGAGCCCGTCGATGCCGCCGACCTTGAGCGGTCGTCGATCCGTGGAAAGTTCGAGGACTACCTCTCCGTCCTTAAGGCCCGCACGTACGAGTCGCACTTCGGCGTGAGCACCTTCTTCATTCCCTTCGTCACCACGACCGAACGGCGGATGACGTCGATGATCGCGCTGCTGCTGAAGCTCACGGGCGGCAAGGGCTCGCCCCACTTCCTCTTCAAGCACGTCCCGAGCTTCACGGCTCCGGAGCGCCTTGCTCCACCGACCGGCCACATGCTGACCGACCCTTGGCAGCGGGCTGGCTTCCCTCCAATCAACCTCGACACAATCGAAGGGAGGTGATGCGAATGACACTCGACGACAAGATCGCCCGCGTCAAAGATCTCATCGGCAAACGCGAGGAGATCGATGCGGAACTCGCCGTGCTGCTATCCGGCACCGCGCGGGAGCCGCGCAAAATGCGTTGCTCGATCTGCGACACCGAAGGCCACACGGCTCGCACATGCACGCAAAAGACCGGGGCGGCTTAGCCGCCGCCCCGTACTTCCGCCCGACCGCTACTCTTCAGGATCGGGTGCTTCCCCGTTCTGGAGCGGAGGGATGAGGACGAACTGTCCCTCCCACGCTCCCACGGGGATGCTGTTGAGCTTGACCGAGAGTCCTTCCTCGCCGTTGCGCAGCTCCCACGCTGCGCCGATCGTCTGCCATCCCGATCCGACCTTGGCGCGGGCGAGGTACTTCGGCCGCCGGACTTCCCGCTGCCGCGAGCGCGCCGGCAGTGCGCGCGATACGTCCACCATTCGTCTCTCGCTTTCTCCTGCCCTGAGTGCAGGCGGCCGAGCGTGATTGGTGGCCGTCCCGCGCCTCCGCCTGCACTCACTTCTGTCCACATCGTAGCATCCGGCCGACGGCTGCCTCCCCTCTCCCATGAGACAATGTACATAGGAGAAAGGAGGCACACATGCCCTCGTTCGTTGACTTCCAGGAGTTGAAAGCGAAGGTCGGGTTCGACCAGGTGATCCAAGCTCTGGGTCTCACGCTTAAGAAGCACGGGCACCAATACCGCGGCTGTTGCCCAGTTCACGCCGGCAACGACCGTACGCTCGTCGTCACCCCTCCCAAGGGCTTCTACTGCTTCGCCAAGCGCGAAGGAGGAGACCAGATCGCTCTAGTCGCCCACGTTCGGCAATGCCCTCCCAAGGAGGCTGCCGCCTTCCTCGCGGAGCGCACCGGAACAGTACAAGTTCCCCGCACACGGAACGGTACCGTTCCCGGAACAGTTCCAGCCCCCCAACCGTCCCCAGGAACGACGGCCTTGCGGCCCCTCGACTACCTCGTCCCCGAGCACGACGGCGTCCAGGCTCTCGGCATCTCGCCGGAGACCGCGAAGGAGTTCGGGGCGGGATACGCCGGCAAGGGCATCATGCGCAGCCGGCTCGCGATCCCGATCCACGACCGTGCGGGCACCTTGCTCGCCTACTGCGGCCGGGCGATCGGCGACCAGCAGCCGGTGCTCACCTTCCCCAACAACTTCCATCCCGAGGGGGTGATCTTCAACGCGAACCGGGCGACGTCGGGAGAGCTTCACCTCGTCCGGGAACCGCTCGAAGTCCTCACCGCCCACCAAGCTGGGTTGGAGAACGTAGTTTGCTTTCTCACGGAAGGGATCACCGCGCAGCAATGGGAAATGCTCGCCGCGCTTCAGGACGAGCTCCAATGCGAGCGCGTGTTCTTCTGACGGAGCCATTGCTCCGCAGCCGCCCAATTCTCGGGCGGCTTTCTTTATGCCGCCTCCACAATCTGCCGTTCGTCGAAGACGATGTAGACGTCGGTCAGATCGGCCGCAGTCGGGTTCGTCATCATCGCGAAACTGTAGCCGTCATACGTGTTCTTGATCACCACCCCATCATGACCGCTCTCCTTTGCCGCCTCGATCGCGTCCTCGTAGCTGTACGGATCGTACCGGCGACAGCCCATGTCGTAGTAATAGGGACGCTCTATGACGAGACGACGCTCCTTCACGTCGCCGCGTTTCGACGGCCGGAGTTCTCGGAAGATCCCGCGTTCGCGCAGGTCGCGAAACCGGGTCTGCGCCCGCTTCAGCCGGCCGAGATAGTTTCGCGCGAGACTCTTCATCTCTGGATCGCTGTCGTATCCATTTCCGTCAAGCGTCATTTCGACCTCGCGCCAATCAACGCCGAAGGCCTCGGTGACCCTGTGCTCTATCTTCGCGATCGTCGCATCGAGGCCCCGCTCCGCGGCGACCTCGGCCGAGGCATAAGAGATCGCCACGCGCCGGTTCGAGGCGAAGAAGAATCCCTCGCAAGCATCATTGGCCTTAGTGTTCGATCCGCATTCGGCACGATCGAACCACTCGAATTTTGCGAACGTGCCGTGATAGCCGATCGCCCGGAGTGACGCTGGCCCCATGTACCGCGAGTGGCAGCGCACGCATGCACCGGCCCGCCAGGTCTTCTGCAGGTACACGTATCGCCGGCCGCGAATGGTTTTGATGACGCGATACCAATCCATGCCGGACTGATTGCCATGGCCACGGAGTGATGAAACCGTTCGCGATGGTGCGCCATGTGCCGCTGCGTGCGCCCGTGCACGAACGCCGCACCAAAACGTGATCGGCCGCCTTCCCGCTTCCCCGAGGCTGATGGCGGCACATTTCGGCATTTCACGGACAGTGCCTTGGCTACCCCGCCATCTGTCGCCGCTTGTCGAGGCCTGTCGCACCCGGTGCGGCAAGCCGCGGCATTTCGCGACATGTCGCGGCCGGTCATCTCACGTCTGCCGCGGTACAATTTGTTCAGCGCCTCCGTCCCGCACGTCGGCATCCGCCTCGGATGTCGACTAGCGCGACGGAGGAATACATGAGTGTTCTTTCACAGGATGCGAAGGCCGCGAAATTGCAGGCGCTCGCTGAGAGTGCCGGATACACCAGCGTCGACACGATGCTGCAAGACCGCGTCACGGATAGCATCGCCCCGGCGATCTGCACCGATCCCGACTGCTCGTACACGACCGAGATGGAGCCGGATCAGGATCGCGGATGGTGCGAGGCGTGCGCCAAGAACTCGGTCGCGAGCGCATTCGTGCTCGCCGGCCTCATCTGAGGAGCAAGCCATGGTGCGGTTCCGTAATCACTACCGCTGCCCCACGTGCGATTGCACCTGGTCGGACGATTGGGACGCGACGTGCGACGACGATTGCCCGAACTGCGGAGCGCGTCACATCTCACCGGAAGAGAGCGAGGACATCGCGCCGGGGTGCGAACCGCACGAGAGCGCGAACACGTCTCTCAACGACTGACGTTCAGCCGGTCGCCAGCCATCATGACGCGGGCGGAGAACCGCTTGAGCATCGCAAGCGCCGCCCATGGGCTACGTCTGGAGACGTGCCGCAGGAGTGCTACTGCATGGGCTTCCGCGCCCCCACCAGTGCGACCGTTTTGACGTCGAGCCTCGCCACAAGCGGGGCTCTTTCTTTCGATCAGCGCGCAGTGGCGTGTGCAGTCTGCTGCTCGTGTGGTGATTGGACTGCGATGGCGTGAGACAGCGCAAAGACAGACGCCGTCAGAACCGCCGCTGAAACAAGAAGCGAAATCCCCAGCGCCCGAACGCCCCACTCTGCATTCATCTGGCTTCTCCCCACCCGTACCCCCACAGGCGCTTCGAAATGCGTGCGAAGTGAGGCCGTGCGGTAAAATCAGAGCAGCGCCTCCGTCCCGTCCGCCGGCACCCGCATCGGATGCCGGCCCCGCGGAACGGAGAGTCACATGCGTGATCTTTCACACGACCAACGTCACCGAAAGCTGAGGACGCTCGCCAGAGCGGCCGGATACTCATCCGTCGAGGGCATGCTCACAGCGTGCACCCACGCTGCCATCGTGCCCGCCATCTGCACCGAACTTGGCTGCTCGCACACGACCCGGACGGATCGCGACGAGGACAGCGGCCGGTGTGAGGCGTGCGGGCGTAACTCCGTCGCGAGCGCGATCGTGCTCGCGTACTTTGCGTAGGAGGCGGTCATGCAGATGACCGCACTCTACGAAAGCGTGACCCGCAGCATCGTCGAGGATCTGGAGAAGGGCGTGCCCGTGTGGGTGCAGCCGTGGCGGACGAAACGGCGCACGAGCCTCGGACTGCTCCCCGCCAACATCACGACCGGACGCACCTACAGCGGCATCAACATCCCGATCCTCTGGCACGCAGCCAAGCGTGCCGGATACGCCGACCCGGCGTGGATGACCTTCCGCCAGGCGCTCGCCTTGAACGCGAACGTCCGCAAAGGCGAACGAGGCACCCACATCGTCTTCACCCGCAACCTTACCATCACGGAGGAGGACGAAGAGAAACGGATCAGCATGCTGCGGAACTACTGCGTCTTCAACGTCGCCCAGATCGAAGGGCTACCCGCGAAGATCGCAGCGCCGGAGGATGTGCCACCTCCGCTTGATAGTGACGTGCAGCGGTTCATCGACGCGACCGGTGCGGACATTCGCCATGGTGGGAGTGTCGCGTGCTTCGTCCCGTCGCTCGATCTCATCCAGCTGCCGCCGCGCTCGGCATTCACTACGATCGAGAGCTACTTCGCGACCGGGCTGCACGAGCTGGGTCACTGGAGCGGATTCGCCACTCGCCTCAATCGAGATCTGCGGCACCGCTTCGGCTCCCGGGCGTACGCGGCCGAGGAGTTGATCGCCGAGCTAACGTCGGCGTTCCTCTGCGCCCATCTCGGCGTCAATGGCGAGCTGCGGCACGCCTCGTACATCAGCTCATGGGTTTCGCTTCTCAAAGATGATCCCCGCGCCATCGTCACCGCAGCGAGCAAGGCGAGCCAGGCCGCCGACTTCCTCCGCTCGCTCACCGGCGAGCGGCCACGGGAAGAAGACTCCCCCGATGCTGCCTGATCCATATCAAGGCGGCACCGGCTGCAACGGCCGATGGTGTCTTTGGAAACGTCTCGTGTCACGGGGGTGCATGGGACGACATCCCGCGGGCGGCTCGGTATCCGAGTTCGCCCGCATTTTTTTGCCGTAAGCATCTTGGGCCGTCTGGCCGCGCCGTAGCACGCGGCCCGAGGCTCCAGCGGAGGTGCCCATGCGCTATGAAGCCGTCGTGTTCGACTGCTTCGGCGTTCTGTGCCCGGATGTCGGACACCGGTGGCTTGCGCAAACGTTCCCTGAGGCGGAAGCCGCAGAGATCGTCCGGACGCTCTTCGTGGCAGTCGACCGCGGTCAGATTTCCCAGGAGGCTCTCTTCGCGGAACTTGGGAAGAGGTCGCACCGCCCGCCCGCGCTCGTCGAGTTGGAGTGGCTCGGGCACCTGACCGTTGTCAGGCGACACGAC